>CAMAUH010000110.1 GCA_945861365.1 Candidatus Kuenenia stuttgartensis | reverse complement strand
ACCGCCTCGCCCTTCGGCGTGCGGAACCACTCCATGTGCGTGAAGCCGGTCTGGAAGCCCAGTGCCTTCAGCACGCCGTGGCCGAGCTCGACGCCCGGCCGCGGCATCTCCTGCGTGATGTCGCGCAGCACGATGTTCTGCATCGAGATCCACGGGTTCTGCGCCAGGATCATCGGCTTCGGCTTGTACCAGGCGACGTTCTCGAACAGGATGCGGCCGTCGGCACACACCGTGTCGTAGGTCAGTTCCTCGCCCTCGATGAACTCCTCGATCGACAGCTCGTCGATGTGCTTGACCTTGCCGAGCGCTTCGGCGAACTCGCGCTTGTCGTTGCAGCGGTACGTGTCCTTGCTGCCGGCCCCGTCGATCGGCTTGACGATCGCCGGATAGCCGGTGCGCTCGACCGCCGCCCACGCCTCGACCGTCGACCGCGCGCGGCCGTGGCGCGGCACGCGCAGGCCGGCCTTCTCGACCGCCTGCTTCATCGCTTCCTTGTCGCGGAACACCGCGGTCTGCGCGCGCGACATGCCCGGCAGCGAGAACGCCTCGCGCAGCGCCGCCGCCAGGTACATCAAGCGCTCCCACAGGCACTCGACGCGGTCGATGGAACGGCCGCGCAACCACGCGCGCACCTCGGCGATGACCTTCGCTTCGTCGCCGAACGACGATACCTGCAGGTAGTCGTGCAGCGCTTCGCGCGCTTCGGGCGGCAGCGCCGCGGCCGGCTGGTCGCCGACGCCGAGCACCTTGGCGCCGACCTTGGCGAGGCCGCGCACGAACAGCGGCATCTCGGCCGGGAAACCTGGACTGAGGTAGATGACGTGCATGGGAGTTCGGGAGCCTCGTGCTAGCCGAGTTCGACGCGCACCGTGCTGACGATGTGCTGCACGGCCTTGGTGACGACGCGGGTGTCGGGGTGGCGGACGATGACGAAGCCGTCGCCTTCGTAGCTGGTGTTCGGCGCCTTGCCGATGGTCGGCAGGCGCGCCTCGACGACCAGTTCGCCGACTTCGCGCTGCATCGCTTCGAGGCCGTGCACGGCGCGCACGACCGCCTCCGGCTTGCCGGCGCCGCCCTGCCCGCGCAGGTAGGCGGCCCCGGCGGCGTGACGACGCTCGAGCGGCGCGAAGGTCTCGAACACCATCAATTCGGCGAACGAGCGATACAGGTCCGCCTCGCAGACGTAGCTCATCAGCGTCATGAACTGCGCCCCCGGCGGCCGCGCGGCGACCTCACCGATGGCGATGGTGCCGTCCTTGCGGCGGAACCACTCCATGTGCGACATGCCGGTCCACATGCCGAGCGTGCTCAGCGCGCGCGGACCGGTGCGGTGGATGTCGGCGAACTCGACGCCGCCGATGTCCTGCGGCAGCACGACCGCCCACTGGATCCACGGGTTTTCCATGACCTCCAGCGGCGTCGGGTAGTAGCAGCAGATGTTGTGGAACACGTGCTGGCCGTGCAGGGTCACGGTGTCGAACGAGAACTCGCGGCCGACGACGAACTCCTCGAGCAGCACTTCGCGGCCCTTGCCCGGCGGCGACTGCTGCAGGAACCGGGTCAGGTCGTCGGGGCCGTCGACGCGCGCAGTGGCCTTGGCGCCCGCCCCGGCCGGCGGCTTGCCGACCAGCGGGTAGCCGACCTGCTTGGCGAACGCGAACGCGTCGCCGCTGGTCGCGCACAGCTTGTGGCGCGCGCACGGCAGGTCGTTGGCGGCGAACAGGTCCTTCATGCGCGCCTTGTCGCGGAAGTTGCGCGCGGTGACCGCGTCCATGCCGCGGATGCGCAGCTGCTCGCGCACGGCGGCGAGCGCTTCCTGCAGGTTCTCGAGGATGCCGAGCAGCCGTTCGGCGGGGCCGAGTTTGGCGGCGAGCGCCTGGATGCCGGCGACCAGGTCGCGGACCGCCATCGCGTCGGGCACGCGTTGGAACCCGGCGAGCAGCGCGCGAAAGTCGTCGGGGAACTTCTCGGGCGCGTCCTGGGTGACGACGCTGAGTTGCACTCCGGGCAGCGAGGCGGTCGCGCGCGCGAAGCGCAGCGTGTTCTCCATCGCGAACGGAATGGCGAAGACGACGTGCACCATGAGCGGGTCAGGCTAGCCCCGGCTCGGGCGCGCTGCCACGGTGCGTTCCGTGACAGCACCGCACCTTTGCGCTCGCACCCACCGCTCGCGGGTGCCAACATCGGGCTCCCATGCGTCCGCTGCGCCTCGCTCTCGCTGCGTCCGAAGTCGCCCCCTTCGCGAAGACCGGCGGTCTCGCCGACGTGCTGCTCGGCCTCGGCCGCTGGCTCGGCAAGAAGGCCCCGCAAGGCCCCGGCCACGACGTCCGCGTCTTCCTGCCGTTCTACCAGCGCATCGCGAAGAGCGGCCTGAAGACCACGCCGCTCACCGGTGCGCAGAACATCGACGTGCGCTTCCCGCAGCGCACGATCCGCTTCTCGATCCGCACCGCCCCGCTGCCGCAAAGCGAGGTCCCGGTCTACTTCATCGACTGCAAGGAGCTGTACGACCGCGACGGCATCTACACCGAGGACGGCGACGAAGCGCTGCGCTTCGGCCTGTTGAGCCGCGCCGTGCTGGAGACCTGCCAGCGCCTGCAGTGGGCGCCCGATGTCGTGCACTGCAACGACTGGCACACCGCCCTGCTGCCGCTCTACCTGCGCACCGTCTACGCGTGGGACAAGCTGTTCGCCGGCACCAAGACGCTGCTGACGATCCACAACATCGGCTACCAGGGCTTCTTCAAGGACTCGATGCTGGACACGCTGGGCCTCGGCGACCAGCGCGCGCACGTGCACCACGGCGACCTGCGCGACGGCAACCTGTCGTTCCTGAAGACCGGCGTGCTGCATGCCACCAAGCTCAGCACCGTGTCGCGCACCTACGCGCGCGAGATCCAGACCGACGAGTTCGGCATGGGCATGCAGGAACTGCTGCGGTCGCGCAGTGCCGACCTGGTCGGCATCGTCAACGGCGTCGACTACGGCGAGTGGAACCCGGCCGACGACCCGCGCATCCCGCACCACTTCACGGCCAACGACCTCAGCGGCAAGGCGAAGATGAAGGCGGCGATGCTGCAGCGCTTCCAGCTGCCGCACGATCCGCGCGCGCCGGTGTTCGGCGTGGTGTCGCGGCTGACCGCGCAGAAGGGCTTCGAACTGTTCGCCGACTCGATCCCGATCTTCCTGCAGCGCGAAGACATGCGCCTGTGCGTGCTCGGCACCGGTGAAGAGAAGACCGAGAAGTACTTCCAGTGGCTGCGAGACACCTGGCCGAACAAGGTCTCCATCTACCGCGGCTTCCAGGAAGACCTCGCGCACTGGATCGAGGCCGGCAGCGACGCCTTCCTGATGCCGAGCCGCTTCGAGCCGTGCGGGCTGAACCAGATGTACAGCCTGCGCTACGGCACCCCGCCGATCGTGCGCCGCACCGGCGGCCTCGCCGACACCGTCGATCCGTGGGATCCGGCGACCCGCACCGGCACCGGCTTCCTGTTCGACGAGTTCAGCAGCCACGCGTTGGCCGGCACCATGGACTGGGTGCTGCGCAACTGGCGCGACCAGCGCGGCTGGCAGCAACTGATCAAGAACGGCATGCAGCGCGACTTCAGCTGGGACCGCCAGGGTCCCGAGTACGTGGCGCTCTACCGCGCGCTGACCGGCGCCTGACCTTCCAAACCCAAAAGCCCCCCCCATGCACGTCGTCTTCATCGAACCTGCTTTCCCCAAGAACCAGCGCGAGTTCCTGCGCGGCCTGCTGAGCACCGGCGCCCGCATCTCGGCGATCAGTGAGCGGCCGCCCGAGGCGCTGCCGAGCGAACTGCGCGAGGGCCTGTTCCAATTCGAACGGGTGCGCTCGGTCGTCGACGAACACGCGATGGCCGAAGCCGTGAAGCGGCTGTCGCAGAAGGCGCGCGTCGATCGCCTGGAAGCGACGGTGGAAGCGCACGTGATGGCGGCCGCGCACGTGCGCGAGCAGCTGAAGATCTACGGCACCACGTCGAAGACGGCGTGGCTTTGCCGCGACAAGCCGGCGATGAAGGAGGCCGCGCGCAAGGGCGGTGTCGCCTGCGCCGCCAGCGCGCGCGTCGAGACGGTCGCCGACGCCGAGGCGTTCGCGAAGAAGAACGGCTACCCGCTGATCCTGAAGCCCTTGGACGGCGCTGGCGCCTCGGGCACCACGAAGGTCACCGACGACGCCGGGCTGAAGGCGGCGTGCGAGACGCTGAAGGTCGCGCAGGGCCGCACGGTCGCGATCGAGGAGTTCCTCGAGGGCCACGAGGGCTTCTACGACACGCTGTCGGTGTGCGGGAAGGTCGTGCTCGACTTCGCCTGCCACTACTACCCCAACGTGCTCGAGGCGATGCGCACGCGCTGGATCTCGCCGCAGATCGTCTGCAGCAACCGCGTCGACACCGATGCCTACAAGGACGTGCGCAAGATGGGCCAGCAGGTCATCGACGCGCTCGGCATCTGGACGTCGCCGACGCACATGGAGTGGTTCGCGGGGGCGAAGGGCCTGCGCTTCTCCGAGATCGGTTGCCGGCCGCCGGGTGTCGGTGTGTGGGACCTCTACTGCGCCGCCAACGAGTTCGACCTCTACGCGGCGTGGGCGCACGCGATCGTGCACGAGAAGGTGCCGTTCAAGCCGTCGCGCAAGTACTCGGCCGGCATGATCGCGCTGCGGCCCGACCGCGACGGCACCATCTCGCACTACGACGGCTGGGAGCAGATCCAGCAGCGCTTCGGCCAGTGGATCCTCGACAGCCACCTGCCGCCGGCCGGCACGCCGACGCAGGGCGTCGAGGGCGGCTACATGGCGAACGCCTACGTGCGCATGCGCCACCCGGACTTCGACACGCTGCGCTCGATGATGAACACCGTCGGCGAGACGGTGAAGGTCAAGGCGCGCTGACGTCCGGTCGGCGCCCGGCAGAGAAGACCGGCAGAGCAGACCCGACAGGGCAGACCGGCAGTGCGGATCAGACCGCTTCGAGCCGGAAGCGCTTGCAGACCACGGCCTCGCCGCGCAGCGCGGCGGCGCCGACGAAGTCCGGGCCCGGCGACACGTCCAGCAGCGCCCAGTCGGCCGCACTGCCGCGGCCGTCGCGGCACTCGAGGAAGCGCGGCTCCTCGCACAGGCTGACGTCGAACGTGTCGAGCGGCATCGTCAGCCCCTCGCCGACGGCCTTGATGTAGGCCTCCTTGCGGGTCCAGCAGCGATAGAACGCCAGTTCGCGGGCGTCGCCGTCGAGCGCCGACAGCGCTTCGAACTCGCTCGGCGAGAAGTGCTTCCTGGCGATCTCGGTCAGGCTCTCGAGATGGCGCACCTTCTCGATGTCGAGCCCCAGTTCGACCACGCTGAGACCGATCACCGCCAGCTTGCCGGAGTGCGACAGGTTGAAGAACAGCGGCTTGCCGACCACGTACGGCTTGCCGCGCGGGCCCTGCGTGAACTCGATCGCGCCCGGCTCCATCTGCAGGTAGCCGGCCAGGATCATGCGCAAAGCACCGTGGCCGATCTGGTAGCGCCGGCGGTGGTCGGCGAAGTGGAAGCGCTCGAGACGCTGCCGCTCGGCCTTCGACAGGTGCGCACCCCACCGCTCCGGGTCGCCGTGCAGCGGGATCGCCCACACGTGCAATTCGTTCGCACCGAGGGCCATGCGCGCCGGGCTGGCGACGGCGAAGGACGCATGCAGGGCAACTTCATCCATGGGCTGAGCTTCTCAGACTATCAGGCGGCGTGCGCTGGCACAGCGCGGCACTCACGGAATCGACAGGTGGAACGGTGCTGCCGGCAGCGCTGCACCGTTGGCCAGCGACCACTGCGGCACCGCGGCCCAGGCATAGCGCACGTGCTGCGGTACCGCGATGCCATCGGCTCGCACGCGCACGGCGTCGCCTTCGACCTTCGCGACCGCGGGCACGAACCGCCCATCGGCACCGGCGACCTCGAAGCCGCCGCCATCACCGACCAGACGCAGGCCGCCCACCGGTTCGGCGAACGTGATGCGCAGCGCCTCGCCACTGCGTTCGGCAGCGACCGCCCGCGGTCCTTCGCACACGACGTCGTCGCCGTAGTGCTTCGCCCGCGCCAGCAACGCCAGCCGCGCGCCGACCGGCTGCTTGTCGATCGGGTGGATGTCGCCGGCATCACCGCAATCGAGCGTCACCACCATGCCGGTGCCCGGCAGCGCCAGTGCGGCGGCCTGCGCCTGCCGCAGCAGCGGCGTGGTCTCGCCGCGTTCGTCGCGGTAGCCGTACGGCGCGATCTGCACGAAGTAGAACGGCATGGTGTTGCCGCCGGCGCGCCGCCAATCCTGGATCAACGCCGGGAACAGCCGCGCGTACTGGTCGTGACGGTGGCGGTTCGACTCACCCTGGTACCAGATGGCCCCGGTGAACGGGAACGGCAGCAGCGGCGCGATCATGCCGTTCCACAGCACCGCCGGTCGGTTCGGGCCGCCGTCGTTGCGCGGCCATTGCGGCAGCTTCGCCAGCTCGGGCCCGGTCGTGCGCGACCACGGCCCCGCCAACGGCAGCACCTGCGTCGGATCGCTGGCGAGCACGAGGCGCACGTCGTCGGCGCGCCCCGAGAAGCCGCCTTCGCCGCCGGTGTCGACGAGGCGCAGTCGCAGCACCGCCGCGGCCACCGCGGTGCGGTCGGCGGGCACTTCGTAGCGCCGCGCCGTCGCCCAAGCACCGTCCTGTTCGCTGCCGGCGAGCCGCTGGTCGCCCCACCACACCGTGTCCATGTCGTCGAGCGCGCCGAGCTCGAGCCAGCACGCCTTGCCGCGGAACGCCTCCGGCAGCGCCAACTCACGCTGGTAGAACGCGACGCCGTCGAAGTCCTGCAGCCCGCTGCGCGACCACAGGTCGGGCACCTGCACCAGCACCGCCTGCCCGTTCGGCGCGGTCACCGGCAGTGCCGCCCAGAAGCGCTGCCGCAACACATCGAGGCTCGGCGCCGCACCAGCCTGCCGCGCTGCCAGCGCCGGCGCGAACTCGGGGAACGCCGCGAGGCCGCTGTCGCGCACCCACGCTTCGGCGATGGTGCCGCCCCACGAGCTGACGACGAGGCCGATCGGCCCCTTGCCAGCGGCGAGCAGGTCGCGACCGAAGAAGAACGCCGTCGCCGAGAACGCCGCCGCCGTCGCCGGCGAGCAGACGATCCAGCGCCCCGCACAGGTGTCGAGCGGCCGGTCGCTGGCGACCTGCGGCACCGTGAACACGCGCAGTTGCGGCAGGTCGGCCGCGGCGACCACCGCTTCGTGGTCGCGCACGCCAGCACTCCACGGGTTCTTGCCGACCGGCATCTCCATGTTCGATTGGCCGCTGGCCAACCACACGTCGCCGACCACGACGTCACGCACCGTCACCGATGCCGTGCCGCAGGTCAGCACGATCTCGCCAGTGGTGCCGCGCGGTGGCGTCGTCAGGTTGCAGCGCCAACGGCCGTCGCGCCCGGTCGTCACCGTGCTCTCGGCACCCCACGACGCGCGCACGCGCACCATCGCGCCAGCCGCACCATCGCCGCGCAGCGGCAGCGTGCTGTCGGGCGGCACCACCATGTGGTCGCTGAACAACGCATGCGCGCGGAACGCGCCGGGCTCCTGCTGCGCCGCCAGGGCCACCGTGAGGAGCAACGAGATCGACGCCGCGAGCCGGTTCCGCATGGAGGGCGCAGCGTAGCGACGCGCGCAACGCCGGCTATCGGTCGTATTCGATGCGCGCCACGGCACCGCCGTTGCCGCAGCACCACAGCGAACCATCGCTGCCGCGCGCGAGGCTGTGCGCGCCGCCGACGTCGAGCACCTTCCAGCTGCCGCCGCGGTCGGCGGTCCAGCTGGTGCCGTGGGAGCCGACCGCCACCGCGCGCCGATCGTCGAGCCAGGCCACCGCCGAGCGGTAGCCGCCGCAGCCACCCGACGTCGCGTGCAGCGAAGCCGCACCGTCGGTCGACCACGCCGCCGAACCCTCACTGCGGCGCGGGACCCGGTAATCGCCGCCGACCACCAGCATGCCCGCCCCATGCACCGCGACGCTGAACGCGCCGCGCGCGGCATCGCCGGCGCGCAGCGGCAGGTCGCGCACGCCCCACACCCCTTCGCGGCCGCCATGCAGCAGGCGCGCCCGTTCGCCGCCGCCGGTGACGACCCAGATGTCACACCCCCCCGGCCCGCCGACCGCGACGCAGGTGCCACTCGCAGCGAACGCCGCTTCGCCCGGCAATGGCGCCGGCAAGGTCTCGCGCGGCAGCGCGGCCCAGCTGCGGCCCGCATCGCGGCTGGTCCACACGCAGAACGCACCGTCGATCGGATCGCCGAGCAGCACACCGAAGTCCCCGGCGAACGCGATGCCGTCGAAGAACGCGGCCGGCCGCTCGTCGTGCAACACCACCTGCCAGGTCGCACCGCCATCGTCGGTGCGGAACAACTTCGCCGGCTGGCCCGCCACCATCACCACGGCACGGTCGCGACCGAACGCTTCGATGTCGCGGAAGTCGCAAGCGCTGGTATCCGGTGGCGCCACGTCTTGCCACGTGCCGCCACCATCGACGGTTCGATACAGCGCGCCACCAGCACCACCGACCCAGGCCACCTGCGCATCGACGGCGGCGAGCCCGCGCAGGCTCGTGCTGCCGGCAGCAGCGAGCGGCCGCAGCGTGATCGGCACGCGCCAGCGCGCGGTCGGCACACCGGGCGGCAGTGCCGCGCAGGCCCCGAACCACACGACGAAGGAGACCACCGCCAGGAGCTTGCTGTTCATGCGCGACACGGACGCGCCAGTATGGGGTCGCCGCCGAAGCGGGCCAGTACGCGCCTGCTCAACCGCCGCGGCGGCGTTCGGGCAACTCATCCGCGGCAGGTTGGGGCGGTGCAGCGACCTCCGCTGCGGCGCGGGCCTTGCGCAGCCGCGCCAGCAACTCGAACTGGCCGAGGTTCTGCAGCAGCTGCTCCATGCGATCGAACTCGTCGACGTCGCCGCGCAGGAACGGCGGCACCGACAGCCGCGCACCCGCGGCGGTCTTGGCGACGCCAGCGACGAACCCTTCCATCAATCCGATCTGCGCCCCGAGCTGTCCGACCGCGTCCTCGCGCCGCTTGGCGATCAGGTAGAGGCCGACCAGCATGCGGCGGCAATCGAGCTCCAACCGCGCGAACCGCCCATTGCCCAAGGAGTCCGCCGCGACCAACGCGGTGGCAGCACCGACCGCGAACTCCATCTCGGCGAGGGCTGCGCGCAACGCCAGGTCGCGAGCGGTCCCCGTGGCCCCATCCAGCTGGTCGCGCAGGGCCCTGCCGAGGTGCAGCGAACAGCGCACCAGCAGCACCTGGTACTCGAGCGACGCCGGATGCGCCTTCACCAGCCAGACCGCGTGGGCCTTCGCGGTGCGCACGCGCTCGATCTCGCTGGCGGTCGGCGGCGCCAGGTCGCGAGCTGCCGGATCGTCGCGGCGCGGCCGCAGCCCGGCCTCGCGCCGCCGTTCCCCAAGCAGCGCGTTGCCCAGCTCGAAGCGCAGGTCGTCGGCAGTCGGATACTTCGCGACCAGGTCACCGAACATCTGCAAGGCGCGCTGCCGCTGCTCCGCCTGCTCGGGGGATCGATCGCGATCGGGACGCCGCCCACCGTCCCGGAACTCGGGCAGGTTGCTGGCCAGCAGCAGCCCGCGCGCCTGCAAGGACAGGAACTCGCGGTTGGCCGGTTCGCCAGCGAGCAGGCCTTCGACCAGCGACAGCGCTTGCCGCAGATGCTGCTGGGCCTCCTCGAGCCGACGCTGCAGTTCCCGGCGCGGATCACCGACCGCCGCACCTTCCAGAACCCCCGCGGGCGGCCCGGCCCCTGGGCCACGGCCGCTGGCCGGATCGCGCTCGACCAGCATCGCCATCTGCAGGTGCGCGACGGCGCGATCGAACCGCACGTGCACCGAATCCGGTTCCTTCTCCAGCACGAGCAGCGCTTCGCGCAGCCGCTGCGCCGCCGCCTTGCGATTGCCGCTGCGATGCTCGAGGCGCCCGAAGTCGATCAGCACCGCGGTGGTCTCGCGAACGCCGGCGGCGCCGCAGTCGCGCGCCCGCTCCAACGCCTGCTCGTAGGCGAGCCGCGCCTGGGCCAGGTTGGCTGGCTCGCCCAAGCGCACGTGGATCGCGCCGACGCGCCGGTACGCACGCGCCGTCTCCAGCCGCAGCGAGCGGTCGTTGGCGTTCTGGGCCGCGAACTCGTCGTAGAAGCGCAGCATGTGCTGCAGCAGGTCGACCGCCGCCGGATCGACCACCATGCGTTCGAGCACGGTCTGCTCGCCGGTGTCGCCGTCGTCCTCGACGGCCAGCAGCGGATCGCGACCGACCAGCGCGTCGAAGGTCTCGCCGAGGCCCGCGAGCGCGAGCCGCAGGTTCTCTTCGGCGCGCCGCGATTCCTGCGCGGCCAGCGCGGCCGACGTCTTGGCCTGCCCCAGGGCCACATCG
>CAMAUH010000109.1 GCA_945861365.1 Candidatus Kuenenia stuttgartensis | reverse complement strand
CCCGGCACGTAGCGCAGCGCCACCTCCGGCGCTGCCGCGGCGATGCCGGCGTTGAGCACTTCGCACTCGCGCTCGCGCAGGTTGGCGGCGATGACCGTGCGTTCGTGCAGCAGCGCCTCGGCGAACAGCACCGGCAGCTCGGCGACGCCGGCCCCGACCCACAGCGACGCGCCGCGCCGCGGCACCCGCCGCAGCAGCTCCTTGGCGAGCCGTTCGCCGAGTTCGCCGACCTTCGGCAGGCGCTCCTTCCAGAACTGCTCGCCGCCCCAGTGGAAGTAGATCTCGCCCAGCGCGGCCCAATCGAGCGCCCCGAGCACGCGCGCCACCGCGCGACCGACCGCCGTCGCATCCGGCCCCGGGCGCTTCACTGGCCCGTCCCCAGCTGCGCCAACGCCCGCAGCTTCGGCCACGCGAAGATGCCGGTCTTGTGGCCGTCGCTCCAGAAGAACGACAGGCCGTAGCGACCGACCAGTTCGGCGCCGAACAACAGGATGTCGGCCGGCACGGTCTTCGGATCGAGCAACGGTTGCCCGGTGCCTTCGTCGACGCAGCTGGCGCACGGACAGGCGAGCCGCAGGTCGCGGGCCTTGTGCTCGGCGATGGCGCCGTCCTTCCATTCGATGCGGAACACGAACGGCGACACCAGGTCGGCCTTCTTCGGAGTGGGTTGCTGCATGCTGAGGGCGCCGCTTGCGAGCGTACGGCGAATGCCGGACAAGTTCGCCATGCGGCTCGGAGCGATCATTCTGGCAGGCGGCCGCAGCGTGCGCATGGGTCAGCCGAAGGAGCTGTTGCCATTCGGTGGCGACACGCTGCTCGGCCGCACCTGCGCGACGTTGCTCGGCTGCTGCGATCCGGTGCTGGTGCTGGCCCGCGACGACGCCCAACGACTGCCGCCGCTGCCCGCGGCGGTCACCGTGCGCCACGACGAAACCCCGGGCGGCGGCCCGCTGCCGGGCCTCGCCCACGGCCTGCAGTGGCTCGCGGCCGAGCACGGTTTCACCCCGGACGACGCCGCCCTGCTGACCGGCTGCGACCTGCCGTTCCTGACCGCGCGCGCCGTGGCATGGCTGGCAGGACAACTCGGCGATGCCGACCTCGTGATGCCGCACCCGGCGGATGGCCCGCAACCGCTGGCCGCCATCTACCGCCTGCGAACGTTGCCGATGGTCCGCGCCTGGCTGGCCGCCGGCATCGGCTCGCCGCGGCAACTCGCCGAGCAACCGGGTGCCCGGAAGCTCACGGCCGCACAGCTCGCCGCGTTCGATCCCGGACCCGCGTTCCTGCAGAACGTCAACACGCCCGCCGAGTACCAGGCGGCGCTGGCGCGCCTGACGCGGCAACGCTGACCACTGCGCATTCAGGCCACCCACCGGGCTTGCCGATGACGATGGCATGGCAGCCTCGGATCCGACCTTGATCGTGCAGACCGGCGCGGTGATCGCGCAAATCGCAGCTGGTGTGGTCGTCTGCTGCGGCGCCAAACGGCAGCGCCGCAATGGCCTGCTCGGCACGGCCTTGCTGGTCGGTGGCTTGCTGACCGCGGTCGACTCGACCGGCGCCAGCAGCCCCGGTTTGCCGCTGGCGAGCTGGGCGCTGATCGCGTTCGGCCTGCTGACCGCGATCACCGGCAGCACCGCTGCCCGCATCGGCGGCAATCCACTGCACCTGGCGCTGCTCGGCGCGATCGCGCTGACGGCGCTGCATCAGGCGCACACCATGATCGGCGGCCAGGCGAGCTGGGAACTGTTCCCCGGCACGGGCATCTGGCAGCCGTTCGATCTCGGCTACGCCACGGTGCTGGGCTGGCTGGCCCTGCGCGGCTTGCACGACCGTTCCGCCCGCTTGCTGGTGGGCACGCACGCACTGGGCTTGCTCGGGGCAGCGTTCCTGACCACCCAGCACACGACGATGCTCGCCGCCACGCAAGTGCTCGGCGCGCTGCCGTTCCTGCTGTGCGCCATGCGCCGCGACTGGCCGCAGCTGGCGGTCGCCACCGCCTCGGCGGCCACGTTCGCCTTCCTCTGCTGCATCCGCGCCACGACCGACCAGGCCGGCATCCGCCCGCACTTCGCCGGCATGCAGGACCCGCTGTTGCTGTCCGCGCTGCTGAGCCTCGTGTTCGGCGCGGCAGTGCTGCGCGCCTATGCGCACCGCCGACGCGCGTTGCGCACGGCCTCGCCAGTTGGCCAACCGACCCCGCAGCTGCAGCCCATCGACACCGCGAACACGCACGACGCGACCGCGACCACGGCGATGACGGCAACCTCGCAACTGTCGACGCAGGAAGTGCTGCACGACCTGCGGCAACCGGTCACCAGCATGCTCGCGGCCGCGGGCCTGCTGACGACCACCAAGGACCCGCAGGAACTTGCCAGCCAGGTCGAGACGTTGCGCACCTATGGCCAACAGCTGGCGACGGCGATCGACGACCTCGAGGACTTCGAGCGCATGCAGAACGGGGCCATCGATCTGGCCGAGGACACGTTCGATCTGCCGGTGCTGCTGCAGGAGAGCGTCGCCGAAGTGAAGCCGAGCGTGGCCGACCGCAGCATCGAACTGCGGCTCGACGTCGACCGCACCCTGCCCCGCTGGGTGCAAGGGGACGCGACCCGCACCCGCCAACTGCTGGTCCGCATGCTGCGGGCCATCTGTCGCAACGCCAGCATGGGTCCGATCGACATCAGTGCGGCGGCCGACGACGGCGTGCACATCTCCATGCTGGCCCGCGGCTCGACCCTGCCGGAGACGACCCGCAACCTCGGCGTCGCCTTCTGTTGCCAGCTGGCGCGCTCGCTGGGTGGAAAGCTGCTGATCACGACACTGGCCGACGCCGGCGTCGAACTGCGGCTGCACCTGCCGAAGCACCTGGCCGCCGAGTGGGAAGTGGATCTGCTCGACGAGGACGCGAAGCACAGCGACGCCGCCGACACGGCCACGGCCCCCGTGCTGAACGGCAAGGTGCTGCTCGTCGACGACAGCCCTGACCATCTGCTGCTGGTGGGCAGGATGCTGTCGCGTGCCGGCGCCCAGGTGTCGACCGCCAACAGCGGCGAACTGGCGCTGCACCTGCTGGTCGGAACGCCGTTCGACCTGGTGCTGCTCGACATGCAGTTGCCGGGCATCGATGGCTTCACCACCGTGCAGCGCCTGCGCGAGCGCGGCGTGACGACACCGGTCCTGGCGTTGACCGCCGACAACACGCCGGCCAACGTCGAACGCTGCCTGGCGGCCGGCTGCAACGGGCACCTGGGCAAGCCGGTCGACTTCGGCCTGCTGCGCCGCTCCCTGGCGATGCACCTGCCGATCGCTGTCCAGTAGTCGGACGCGCGCGTGAGTGCGCGGGCCGAACGGGTAGAACGGCGCGATCGCATGACCGAACTGCCGCCGCATCGCCAACGCTGCTACCGCTGCCTGCGGCCGACCGGCCACTGCCTGTGCGCCCAGCTGCCGACAGTGCCCACCCGCACGCGCGTGGTCGTGCTGCAGCACCCGCACGAACGCACGCACCCGTTCGGCACGGCGCGCCTGGTCCGCCTGTGCCTGCCGACCGCCAGCGTGCACGTGCCGTGCGCCGGCTACACCGGCACGCTCGAACAACGCGTCGAACTGCCACCGGACGCCGTCGTGCTGTTCCCGAGCGACGATGCGCCGCTGCTCGACAACCTGCTGCAACCGGCCCCGCCCTCGACGTTGGTCGCGATCGACGGCACCTGGGCCCACGCCAAACGCCTTTGGCGCGAGAACGGCTGGCTGCGGCAGTTCCGCCACGCGCGGCTGCAACCGAGCGAACCCAGCCGCTACCGCATCCGCAAGGAGCCGCGCGCCGACTACGTGTCGACGCTCGAGGCGATCGTCGGCGCGCTGCGGCTGCTCGAACCGGACACCCAGGGACTCGACACGCTGCTGACCGCGTTCGACCGGATGATCGACCACCAGATCGACCACGCCGCGCAGGTGCAGCGCTTCGGTCGCTTCAAGGTGCCGCGCCAACGGCCGAGCCGGGCGCTGGCGCCGCAGTTGTTCGATCCCCGCCTCGTCATCACATACGCGGAATCGGCGCTGCCCGGCGGCCAGGAATCGGCGACCCGCGAACTCGTGCAGTGGGTCGCGGCGCGCGTCGAGGATGGCGAACTGTTCGAAGTGATGCTGCGGCCGCGCGGCGGGCTGCCGCTGGCGCACCACCTGTCGCACATGGAACTCGATCCCGAATCGGTCGCTGCTGGCGAGGACGCGGCGGACGCGGCGCGACGCTTCGCCGCCTGGCTGACGCCCGGCGCCCCGGTCGCCGCGTGGACCCCGACGACGCTGGACTGGAGCACGGCGATGCTGCCGCCGGCCACCCAGCGCGTGCAGCTGAAGACGAACTACTGCAACCTGCGCAACCGCCGCGCCGGGATGCTCGAGGACGTGCTGGCGCACGAAGGCCTGCAACCGGTGCCGCTGGCCTGCCGCGGCCGCGCGGCCCAGCGCCTCGGCAACGCGCTGGCGATCGCCCGCTGGCTGCGCACGTTCCGCGGGGCGCCGGACGGCACCGGCCGCCCGATCGGAGCGCCATGCAACTGACCATCCTCGGCTCGGGCACCGCGATCCCGGTCGCCGACCGCTTCCCGGCCGGCTACCTGCTGCAGTTCGGCGCGATGCGCGCGCTGATCGACTGCGGCCCCGGCACCTTGCGGCGCTTCGCCGCGACCGGGCACACGCTGCACCAGCTCGATGCCGTGTTGCTGACGCACTACCACACCGACCACTGCGCCGACCTCGCCGCGCTGCTGTTCGCGCTGCGCTCGCCGACGTTCGCCGGCCGCGCACCGATGCGCTTGTTCGGCGCACCCGGCCTGCGGCGGCTCGTCGACAAGCTGACCGAGGCGTGGCCGTGGCTCGCTCCGCGCGACTACGAGCTGCAGCTGCACGAGATCACGCCGGGCGCGTTCGCCCTCGGCGACGCCAAGGTCGACGCGATCCCGATCCGCCACACCGCGCAGAGCCTCGGCTACCGGGTGACGACGGCCGCCGGCAGCATCGCGTTCTCCGGCGACGCCGACGAATGCGACGAGCTGGTCGAACTGGCGCGCGGCGTCGACCTCTTCGTGTGCGATGCCGCCACGCCGGATGGCCGCAAGCTCGATGGCCATCTCACTCCGGGACTCGCCGCACAGCACGCCGCGCGCGCCGGCTGCCATCGCCTCGTGCTGACGCACTTCTATCCCGAGTGCGAAGGGCACGACCTGCGACAGCAGGCAGCGCGGCACTTCGCGGGGCCTATCGTGTTGGCCGCAGACCTGCTGACGCTGGAGCCGCAGCCGGCCCGCTGAGCGCTCGCGACTTGCCGGCCACCGCCGCGTTCTGCATGCTCGATCAAGGCTCCGACCGCAGCGGGCCGAAGAACGGACTTCGCATGCACGCTACGAGCCTGGTCGCCTGCCACTCCCTCACCACCACCGCCGTGAACACCCTCGCCATCGACATCGGCGGCACCGGGCTGAAGGCCACCGTGCTCGACCCTGCCGGCGCCCTGCTGTGCGACCGCGTCCGCATCGACACGCCGGTCGGCTCGCCGCCTGACGCCATCGTCGCGCTGCTCGTCGAACTCGTGCGCGACCTGCCGCCCTACGACCGCATCTCGGTCGGCTTCCCGGGCATGGTGCGGCATGGCGTGGTGCGCACGGCGCCCAACCTCGGCCACGCCGGCTGGCACGGCTACGCGCTGGCCGATGCGCTGCAGCAGGAACTCGGCCGCCCGGTCCGCCTCGCCAACGACGCAGACGTGCAGGGTTACGCGGTGATCCGCGGCAAGGGCATCGAGATGGTCATCACGCTCGGCACCGGCTTCGGCACCGCGCTGTACGACGACGGGCGGCTGTGCCCGCACCTCGAGATCTCGCAGCAGCCGTTCCGCAGGGGCGAGACCTACGACGAACGGCTCGGCAACGCGGCCCGCAAGCGGGTCGGCAACGAGAAGTGGCAGAAGCGCGTGCTGCGGGCGATCGACAACCTGCGCGCCCTGGTGCACTTCGACCACCTCTACATCGGCGGCGGCAACGCCAAGAAGCTGACCGGCGAACTGCCCGAGGACGTCAGCGTCGTCGACAACCTCGCGGGTCTCGCCGGTGGCGCGGGCCTGTGGCGCGATCAGGCGAACTGACCGCCGCGGCCGCCGGCGCGCCGGATGCAAAGCGGACGCGTGCGCCGGGCAATGGCTATGCTCCCCCGCTTCGCCGAACGCCAATGAAGCACGCCCACCTGCTCGCCGCCCTCCTGCTCGCCTTGCCAGCCGCCGCCCAACAGCGCGCGGCGGTCGGCGACAAGGTTCCCGACACCACGTTCCCGTCGTTCCTGAACGGCGACGGCCGCCAGAAGCTGTCCGAGTTCTTCGGCCAGCCGGTGATGATCGACATCTGGGGCACTCATTGAGGACCTTGCATCGGCGGCTCCGTGCCGAGCGCCATCAAGCACGATCACGAACTGAAGTCGCGCGGTCTCGTCTCCATCCTGGTCGAAGCCCAGGGCGCTGACGCCGCCACGCTCGAGGCCTTCCTCTGGAAGACCTTCCCCGACAACGACTGCTTCAGCTGCACCGGCCACGCCGTGCCGATCCCGGAATCGGCGGGCATCCCGCATGGCGCCGTCATCGGCGTCGACGGCAAGCTGCTGTGGGCCGGCAACCCGTTGGCCGACAGCAAGAAGATCGCCGACCTGATCGAAGCCGAACTGGTCAAGGTCAAGAAGGGCTGGGGCGACAGCGCCGAGGCCAAGAAGGTGCGCGCGGCGCTGTATGGGCGCGGCGACCTGTTCGCCGCGACAGCCATCGTGGCGGCGATGCCGGACGGTGAGTCGAAGACCGCGCTGCAGGCGGAGATCGACGCGCGCTACGCGAGCGCCAAGAACGCGATCGCGGCGCTGAAGGACCAGGGCTCGTTCCTGGCCGCGCACGCGCGCGCGAAGGACCTGCTGAAGGATGTCGGCACGCGCGCCGAATGGGTCGCCGAGGTGACGCCGCTCGTCGCCGAGTTCGAGACTCCCGAAGCGAAGAGCGAGATCGCGCTCGAACGGAAGCTCGACAAGATCGTCAAGCAACTGCGCGACAAGAAGGGCGACAACGCGCCGAAGGCGCTGCAGGCGCTGCTGAAGGACGGCAGCAACCTGAAGGTCGGAGCGCGGGCGCAGCGCATCCTGACCGCGCTGCAGACGCCGCTGAAGGACTGACCGAGCGGGGTGCGTGCCACGCACCCCGTCCGGTTGCCCGCGCCGCGGCGGCTCTGCATGCTCGCCGCCGATGCGCCCGCTCGCCCGCTACTTCGCCACGCTGAACACCGGCCGCACGATCCTGTGGTGCTACCTGCTGTGGTGGGCCTGCAACGTCGTCCTGCGCTTCGATGCGCGCCCGCGCCTGTGGCTGACCTCGCTCGGCCTGTCGGCGATCATCGGCACGGCGCTGGTGATCAGCACCCGCACCTCGAGCCGCGGCACCACGCAGCTCGACCGCTGGCAGGTCTTCCGCCTCTACCTGATGCCGTTCTGCGTCTCGAGCTTCGCGGCGCTGGTGAAGGATGCGGGCTACTTGCTGGTGTTCCCGCCGACCCTGTTCGAGAACGCGCTCGGCTTCTCCGTGATGGCCGCGTTCCTGGTGCTGGTCCGCGTGCTGCGCGGCCGGAACGTCAGCTGACGCCGCCGCCGTGCGCGTCCATGCCCATGATCGAGAAGATGCGATCGCGGGCGGCCAGGTAGCCGGGCGAATCGAGATCGCGCGGGCGCGGCAGGTCGATGACGACCTCCGCCTGGATCGTGGCCGGGCGCTTGCTCATCACCAGCACGCGGTCGGCGAGCTGCACGGCTTCCTCGATGTCGTGCGTGACGAACAGCACGGTCTTGTTCTCGGACTGCCAGATGCGCACCAGGTCCTGCCGCATCTTCAAGCGCGTCAGGAAGTCGAGCGCACCGAACGGCTCGTCCATGAACAGCACGCGCGCGTTGGCCGCCAGCGCCCGCGCGATCTCGACGCGCTGGCGCATGCCGCCCGACAGTTCGCGCGGGTAGGAACGCTCGAAGCCCTGCAGGCCGACCATCGCGATGTAGTGGCGCACGCGCTCGTCGCGCTCGGCGGCACTGCGCTGCCACAAGCCGAACCCCACGTTCTGCTCGACGGTCAGCCACGGGAACACGCCGTTCTCCTGGAACACGAAGATGCGCCCCGGATCCGGACCGCGCACCGGCGCCCCTTCGACGCGGGCGGTGCCGCGCGTCTCGCCGAGGAAGCCGCCGAGCACGTTCAGCAGCGTCGACTTGCCGCAGCCGGACGGGCCGACGATGCAGACGAACTCACCGTGCCGCACCTGCAGGCCCACGCGCTCGAGCACGTGCACCGGCTGATCCGGTTGCTTGCCGGGGAACGACATCCACAGGTCGGCGACGTCGACGATCGGATCAGCGTTGGCCATAGCCCCACCGGACGGAATCGATGCGTTCGAGGCGGCGCACCAGGAGATCGAGCACGAGACCGATCGAACCGATCATCACCATGCCGGCGACGACGAGGTCGTAGCGCTTGCCGGCGTTGCGCGCGTCGATGATCAGGTAGCCGAGCCCCGAGTTGACCGCGATCATCTCGGCGGCGACGACCACCAGCCACGCGACGCCGAGCGCGATGCGGATGCCGGTCAGGATCTGCGGCAGCGCCGCCGGCAGGATCACGCGCCGGAACAGCGGCACGCCGCGCATGCCGAAGTTCTGCGCCGCGCGCAGGTAGACCTGCTGCATGTTCTGCACGCCGGCCATCGAGCTGACGGTGATCGGGAACACGCTGGCCAGGAAGATCAGGAAGATCGGCGCCGCGTCGGCGATGCCGAACCACAGGATCGCGACCGGGATCCACGCGATCGGCGAGATCGGCCGCAGCGCCTGGATCACCGGATTGAGCGCCAGGAACGCCGGCCGCCACCAGCCGAGCACCAGGCCGAGCGGCACGCCTACCAGCACCGCGAGGCCGAAACCCCAGGTGACCCGGAACAGCGACGCGACGACGTACTTCAGCAGCAGGCCCTTCTCGACCAGTTCCACGAGGCCGGCGAGCACGTCGAGGGGCTTGGGGAACAGGTCGCTGCCGGAGGCCACGACCGCGACGTGCCAACCCACCAGCAGCAGCGCGATGGTGCCGATCGGCAACGCGAAGGCCGCAAGCCGGCCCTGGCCGATGCCGGCGCGCGAAGGCGACGCGCTCATCGCTTTTCCTTCGGCAAGCCCGGCCAGTCGTGCGCCTTGATGACCGAGTCGTCGGGCACGAACGACGTGTCCGTGTAGTCCTCGAAGCGCGCCGTGCCCTTCAGGATGCCGGCCTGCTGGCCGAGCTTCTCGATCTCCTCGAAGTCGGCGCGGCGCAGCGACAGGTTGGTGTACTTGACGCGATCCGGCGGCTTGCTGAGCACGAACTCGAGCAGGCGGGGGTGCTGGTTGTAGTAGCCCTTGGCGACGAACTGCGCGGCGTCCATGCGGTGGTCCATGCTCTGGTCCAGCCACTTGCCGCTCTTGGCGATGCCGTCGACCAGTTCCTGCACGGTCTCGCGGTGGTTCTCGATCATGTCCTCGTGCACGGCCAGCACGCACGAGATGAAGTTCGGCCACACGTCCTTGGTCAGCCACAGCACGCGGCCGTAGCCATCGAGTTCGGCCTGGCCCATGAACGGCTCGCCGCTCGAGATCGCATCGACGGCTTTCGCGTACAGCGCGGCCGGCATGTCGGGCGGCGGCATCTCCACCAGCTGGATGTCGGCAGTCGTCATGCCGGCGTCGTTCAGCGCGCGGAAGATCAGCAGACGCTGGTTGCTGTAGCGGTTGGGCACCGCGACGCGCTTGCCGCGCAGGTCCTGCATGCGGTGGATCTGCGAGTCCTTGTGCACGACGACGGCCGAACCGTCGCGGTGGCCGAGGTAGACGATCTTGATCGGCACGCCCTGCTCCCGCAGCGCCATCGCCATCGGCGCCAACAGGAACGTCGCCGGCGTGTAGCCCGCGAGGAACGCCTCCTTCAGTTCGGGCCAGCCACTGAACCGCACCGGCTCGAAGATGCCGTGCCCGGTCGTCTGCTTGTTGATGAAGTCGGTGACCGGACAGGTCAGGTGGCACGTCACCGGCAGGAAGCCGACGCGGTAGCGCTCCTGGGTCGCGGCACCGGCCAGCTTGCCGCTCCACCAACCGAGATTGAGCCCGCCATGCAGCAGCGAGATCAGGGCGAGCCAGGCGGCGAGGCCCAGTCCGAGTTTCTGGACGGAGTTCAAGGGCCGCACATGCTAGCGACCGTGACACATCGCAGAAACACAGCGAGCCCGCCGCTCCCTCGGGAGCGACGGGCTCGCGTGCTGACCCGGCGCAGGCCGCGTCAGTCGTGCATCACTGCACGTCGATGCGGCTGGCGACGCCGTTGCTGGTCGTCAGACCGAACGCGTTCTGGCCGTTCGGCAGGCTGTTCGGGGTGATCAGCGCGGCCG
>CAMAUH010000108.1 GCA_945861365.1 Candidatus Kuenenia stuttgartensis | reverse complement strand
CGACATCGGTGGCAGCGCGCCCGGCTCGATGGCGATCGCCGCCGACCTGCACGCCGAAGGGTTGGTGCTGCCGCCGGTGCTGCTGCGCGCGCGCGGCGTGCTGCAGCAGGACCTGCTGCGTTTGTTCGCGCGCAACGTGCGCGGCGCCGCCGAGCGCCTCGTCGACCTGCAGGCGCAGGAAGCGAGCCTGCGCACGCTCGGCGAACGGCTCGTCGCGTTCGCGCGCGACCAGGGGCTCGCCGACGTGCGCGCCGCGCAACGCGAGCTGTTCGCCTACACCGAGCGCGCCGGCCGCGCGATGTTGGCCGGGCTGCCGCGCGGCACCTTCCGCGCCCACGACCATCTCGAGGACGACGGCTTCGGCCACGGTCCGCTGCGCATCGCGCTCTCACTGCGCTTGTCGCCGCGCGTTGCCGAGTTCGACTGGCGCGGCACCTGCGAACAGGCGAAAGGTGGCGTCAACTGCAACCGCGGCATCGTGCTGGCCGCCTGCGTCTACGCGCTGCGCTGCCTGTGCCCGGACCGCTTGCCGGTCAACGCCGGCCTGTTCCGCTTGGTGTCCTTGCGCACGACGCCGGGCACGCTGGTCGATCCGCGCTCGCCGGCGCCGGTCGCCGGCGGCAACGTCGAGACCAGCCAGCGCCTCGTCGACGTGGTGTTCGCGGCCCTCGCCAAGGCAGCACCGCAGCTCGTGCCGGCGGCTTCGGCGGGCACCATGAGCAACCTGTCGTTCGGCGGCTTCACCGCGGCAGGGGACGAGTTCACCAGCTACGAGACGCTGCCCGGCGGGGCTGGTGCGACGCGCACGCAGGCCGGCCATTCGGCGATCCAGACGCACATGACGAACACGCGCAACACGCCGATCGAGGAACTCGAACACCGGTTGCCGGTGCGCGTGCGTTCGCTGTCGATCCGGCGCGGCAGCGGCGGCGCTGGCCAGCGGCGCGGTGGCGACGGCCTGTGCAAGGAACTGCAGGCGCTGGTGCCGCTGCGCGTGTCGTTCCTCGGTGAACGGCACGAATCGGGGCCGCCCGGGGCCGCTGGCGGCGGGGCCGGACGACCTGGTCGCCTGTGGCGGCTGCGGGGCACGCGCACTCCCGAGCGCCTGCCGGCGAAGTGCACGTTCCCGCTCGCTGCCGGCGAACGTGTGCGCGTCGAGACGCCCGGTGGTGGTGGCCATGGTGCGCGCTGAGCGCTGGGCGGTCGCCGCGACGTTGGGCCTGGCGCTCGGCGTCGCGTGCGCGGGGCCGCGCTACGAGCCGTACCCGCTGCAGCTGCGTGCGGAACTGCCGGCCGACGCGTTCGACCGCTGCCGCGCCGAGTTGCTGCGCAGCTACGGCGGGCTCGCCGTCGCCGACCCCGACCGGTTCCTGCTGCAGTCGGGCTGGACGCCGAGCGACGAGCCGGTCGGTGAACGGCGGGCGTCGGTGTTCCGCAGCGAGGATGCGCGCGACCTCGCCGTCGTGGTGGAGTTCCGCTGGCTGACCACGCCATGGTTCGGCTTGCCGCACTGGACCAGTGCGCGCGGCGACGATGCCGCCGAACGGGAACTCGCCGAGGCGCTGCGCACCGCACTCACCGCGGCGCGTTGAGCTGGGCTACGACGGCCAGTAGCGCCGGATCGCACCGCAGGCGCCAATGCGCTCGCCGCACCAGGGCCACCGCGGCGGCGGGCCGGCCGCGCGCTTCGAGCAGCCGGGCGCGGGCCAGCACGAGCGCGCCGGGCGGCGGATCGGCGGCGGCCCGCGCTTGCCGCAGGGCCCGTGCCGCGGCCGGCAGATCCGCGTCGCACAGGCAGGCTTCGAACAACCACAAGCAGGCCGCGGCGGAGCGCGGCGTCAGGTGCAGGGCCGCGTGCAGCAGGCGCCGCGGCGAACGTTCGTTGAGCTTGGGCCGGCGCACCCACGGCTGCAGCATGACCCGCACCGGGCGCGTCACCGGCCGCACCGGGAACCGCCCGGCCAGGTGCCGCAAGCGCGTCAGCCGCGCCACCGGATCCGGCGACCGTCGCCGCCGCGGCAGCAACACCAGCTGGCCGCTCTCCCGCAGCAGGTCGGCGGCGAGTCCCGTCATCGCTTCGGCCGCCCGCCGCTGCCAGAACGCGTGGTAGTCCTCGTCGTGGCCGGCGGCGGTCGCGTGGTCGTCGATCGCTTCCCGCAGTTCGCGAACGCGCATGCCGTGGCGCGCCGCGGTCGCGCCGAGATTCCGCCGGCCGTTGTCCAGCGCGACCATCTCGAGCCACGGCATGATGCGCAGGTCGTCGCCGATCGGTGGCGCCGGCCAGGCGTCGTCCTGCAGGCGCATGGCGCGCCCCGGCTGCACCCGGCAGCGGTAGATCCATCGTTCGGCGATCCGCATCCAACGCAGGTGCCGGTTGCGGGGCGGCAGGGCCACGATGGCGTCGGCATGCTGCAGGCAGTCGAGGGCCAGCTCCTGGTAGACGTCCTCGGCCAGGTCCGGCAGGGTCAAGGGCGGTAGCCGTTTCCAGGCGATGATCCGGCGCAAGGTGCTGGGCAGCAGTCGTTCGCAGAATGTCGCCAGATGGCGCAGTGCGGTCTCGATCGGCGCCGTCGCCGCAGCGCCGCCGGTGTCGTGGTGGTGGTCGATGTCCATGTTGGGTTGCCTCCTCACCAAGAAGTGCGCAACCGGGGGCAGACCCGACGACAAATCCATGCTGGTGCGAGCGGGATCCCGCCGCGCTATGCTCCCGCGCTTTTTCCGCTGCGCCGATCCATGGCCACCACTTGTGTCGTTGGCATCCTCTGGGGTGATGAGGGCAAGGGCAAAGTCATCGACTACCTCGCCGCCGACACCGACTTCGTCGTCCGCTTCGGCGGCGGTCACAACGCCGGCCACACGCTGGTGCTGCCCAGCGGCAAGCTGGTCCTGCACCTGATCCCGTCCGGCATCGTCCATCCGCACACCGTCAACGTGGTCGGCAACGGCGTCGTCGTCGACCCGGTGCACCTGTGCAGCGAGATCGACAAGGTGCGCCAGCGCGGCATCGACATCGTGCTCGGCAAGAACCTGCTGCTCAGCGAGCGGGCGCACGTCATCCTCGAAGCGCACCGGCGGCAGGACCAGTGGGCGGAAGGGCTGCGCGGCAGCGGCAAGATCGGCACCACCGGCCGCGGCATCGGCCCGGCCTACGCCGACCGTTGCGCGCGCATCGGCCTGCGCCTGGGCGACCTGCTGCGGCCCGAGCGGCTGCGCGCGGCGATGCAGGGGCTCGCGTTGCAGAAGAACGCCTGGTTCGCGCCGTCCGGGCTCGCCCCGATCGATGTCGAGGCGGCGGTGCGGGAGCTGGCGGCTGCCGGCGATCGCCTGCGTGCGGGCATCGTCGATGCCGGCGCCGTGTTGCGGGCCGCGCAGAAGGCCGGCAAGCGGATCCTGCTCGAAGGCGCGCAGGGCTGCCTGCTCGACGTCGAACACGGCACCTACCCGTTCGTCACCAGCTCGCACGCCAGCACCGGCGGCGCCTTCAGCGGCACCGGCTTGCCGCCGCACGGCATGCGCGTGGTCGGCATCGCCAAGGCCTACGCGACCCGCGTCGGCGAAGGGCCGTTCCCGACCGAACTGAAGGACGAGCTCGGCGACAAGCTGCGCATCGCCGGCAACGAGTTCGGCTCGACCACGGGCCGGCCGCGCCGCTGCGGCTGGTTCGACACGGTCGCGGTGCGCTACTCGGCGGCACTCGCCGGCGTCGACGAACTGGTGCTGACCAACCTCGACGTGCTGCGCGGGTTCCCGCTGCGGCTCTGCACCGGCTACCTGCTGCCCGACGGCACCCGCACCGCCGACCTGCCGGCCTTCGATCTGGACGTGGCGCGGCCAGAACTCATCGACTTGCCGGGCTTCAGCGAGGACCTGCGCGCGGTGCGTTCGTTCGACGCGCTGCCGGCGAACGCGCAGGCCTACGTGCAGGCGATCGAGCAGCACACCGGCGTGCCGATCCGCACGATCTCCGTCGGTCCCGAACGCCACCAGGTCATCCTGCGGTGAAACCGTCGTCGGCACCCGGCGACCTGGTCGTGCCGCACAGCGTCGCGGTGATCATGGATGGCAACGGCCGCTGGGCGAAGCAGGCCGGGCTCGAGCGCATCCGCGGCCACGAGCGCGGCATCGACGCGGTGCGCACGACGGTGACCGAGTGTGCGAAGCTCGGGGTGCAGGCGCTGGTGCTCTACGCGTTCTCGGAGGAGAACTGGCAGCGGCCCGCGCGCGAGGTCAACCTGCTGTTCGGCCTGCTGAAGAAGTTCCTGCGCGACGAGCGCGGCACGCTGATGGACAACCGCGTGCGCCTGCTGCACTCGGGCCGTCGGGAACGGCTCGCGAAGGACGTGCTCGACCTGCTCGACGAGACCATCGCCCTGACCGTGCAGAACACCGGCATGCGGTTGTCGCTGGCGATCAGCTACGGCGGTCGCCAGGAGATCGTCGACGCGACGCGGGCTCTGGCGCTGCGCGTGCAGCGCGGCGAACTGCAGCCGGCGGCGATCGACGAGGCCGCGATCCACGCGCACCTGTACCACCCCGAGCTGCCGGATCCCGACCTGCTGATCCGCACGGCGGGGGAACAGCGCATCAGCAACTTCCTGCTGTGGCAGGTCAGCTACGCCGAGATCCACGTCGCCGACGTCTGCTGGCCCGACTTTCGCGCCGAACACCTGCGCGCCGCGTTCGCGGACTACGGCCGCCGGGTGCGCAAGTTCGGCAAGGTGCCGTGATGGCGAGCGATCTGCGCACCCGTGCCGTGCTCGCGCCGACGATGCTGGCGATCGTCGGTGGCGTCTACTGGCTCGACTGGTCCCAGGCGCTCGGGCTGCGGCAGGGCGTGCTGTCGGCCGCGGTGCTGGGCCTGTGCGGCCTCGGGGGCGTGCACGAGTTCGCGACGCTGCTGCGTTCCGGCGGCTTCGCGGTCGCCAAGCGCACGCTGCTGACGATGACGTTGGCGCTGCTGGTCAGTTCGTTCTGGTTCGTCTGGGGCCACGTCGACCACGAGCTGTACCCGCTGGTGCTCGGCACGCTGCTGCTGCTGTTCCCGCTGGCGGTGCGGTCGCTCGGCAAGGACGACATGCGCGCCGGCCTCGAGCGGCAGGGCGCGACGCTGCTCGGCTTCATCTACGTCGCGTGGCCGGTCTACCTGGCGATGGGCACCTGCCTGCGGCACCTGCCGTCGGTGCTCTACGTGGTGCTGGTCTGCAAGGGCGGCGACATCGGTGGCTACTGCCTCGGCCGGTTGTTCGGGCGCCACAAGCTGATCCCGCACATCAGTCCCGGCAAGACCATCGAAGGGGCGCTCGGCAGCCTCGCCGCGTCGATGGTGCTCGCCGTGGTGCTGCGCGACGCGCTGTTGCTGCCGCGTGTGGACCTGCCACTGTGGGGGGCGCTCGGCGTCGGCGCGCTGCTGAACTTCACCACGCAGACCGGTGACCTGATCGAGTCGCTGCTGAAGCGGCGCTGCGGCGCCAAGGACAGTTCGCGGCTGTTGCCGGCGCACGGCGGCATCCTGGACCTGATCGACAGCCTGCTGTTCTCGTTCTGCGCGTGGTTCCTGGTGCTCGTCCGGCTGACGTGATGGCTAAGCTCGCGGCACTCGCATGACCGACGCGGACATCCACATCCCGGTGCAAGCGGTCGAGGAAGCTCGCACCTTGCTCGGTCCCCTGGACAGCAATGCCCGGCTGATCCGCGAACTGCACGGCGTCAGCGTGCTGGCTCGCGACGGCAGCCTGCGCCTGCTCGGCGATGCCGCGCACGTGCATGTCGTGCAGCAGGTGCTCGAAGAATGCCTGGCGCAGCTGCGCGCCGGCCGGCGGGTCGGCACCCAGGACGTCGCGGCGCGATTGCGCGCGACGATGGGGCACGAGCTCAACGATCCGACCGCCAGCCCGGCCGATCGCGCGCAGCGGGCGGTGGCGCTGACCGGCGGCGGTGCCGCGGTGCGCGCCCGCACCGGTGGCCAGCAGCGCTACCTCGAGTGCATGGACCAGCACGACGTCGTGCTCGGCGTCGGTCCGGCCGGCACCGGCAAGACCTACTTGGCGGTCGCCAAGGCGGTCGAGGCGATGAAGAGCGGTTCGGTGCGGCGGCTGGTGCTGGTGCGCCCCGCGGTCGAAGCCGGCGAGAAGCTCGGGTTCCTGCCCGGCGACTTCCAGGCCAAGATCGATCCGTACCTGCGGCCGATGCACGACGCGCTGCAGGATCTGCTCGATGCGCGCACGCGCTTGCGCTGGCTCGAGAGCGAAGTGATCGAGGTCTGTCCGCTCGCCTACATGCGCGGCCGCACGTTGAACCGCTCGTTCGTCATCCTCGACGAAGCGCAGAACACGACGGTGCCGCAGATGCTGATGTTCCTGACGCGCCTCGGCGAAGGCTCGCGCATGGTGGTGACCGGCGACCCGTCGCAGGTCGACCTGCCCGGCAACGTGCGCTCGGGTCTCGCCGACGCGATGCGCAAGCTCGAGGGCGTCGACGGGGTCGGCATCGTGCGGCTCGACAGCACCGACGTCGTGCGGCACCAGGTCGTCAGCCGCATCGTCAACGCGTACGACGCCGCGGCCGACAAGCCGCCCCGCGCATGAAGCGGGCTCGCGCGGTGCCCTTGCAGCTCGAAGTGCTCGATCGCGGCCGGCCGCGCACGCCGCGGCCATTCCTCGCCCGGGTCGTGCGCGCGACGTTGGCGTTCGCCGAGCGTCCCGACCTCGCGGTGTCGCTGCTGCTGACCGACGATCGTGAGATCGCGCGGCTGCACGCCGAGCATCTCGGCGATCCGACGCCGACCGACGTGATGTCGTTCCTCGTCGACGATGCCGCGGAGATCGTCGTCAGTGTGCAGATGGCGCGCCGCGTCGCGCGCGAACACGGCCACGAGCCGCGTGCCGAGGTCGCGCTGTACGTCGTGCATGGACTGCTGCACACGCTCGGCTTCGACGATGTGCGCGCGCGCGATCGAAAGCGCATGCGCGCAGCGGAACGCGAAGTGCTCGCGATGTTGGGTCTCGAAGTACACGCCGTCGATGCACGCGAGCGCGTCGTCGCTGCGTCTGCATCGCGACGCGCATCGCGTCGTTGATGCGACGCGCGCATCGTCAGCTCATCAGCATGTCGTTGCGTGTCGTGCATGCGGCGTGCTACCTTGTGTGCGTTCGCCCCTTCGCATCGCTGCGAGCGCGCGAACCAAGCACGTATGGTCAGCAACTCCGCCGCGCGCAGCAGCCGTTCGCGTAGCAAGGCCGCAGCGTCGTCGCTGGCCGAGCCGACGCGAATGCAAGACGACAGCGCGGAGACGACCGAAGACCTGTTGCGGCGTCACCGCCGCGCGCCGTCGCGTTCGTTGTTGTCGCGCATCGTCGAGCGACAGCGCCCCGCGGTGGAAGCGATGGCCAGCAGCCTGGTGGCGCGCCTGCCACGCAGCGTCGATGCGCAGGATCTCGTGCACGCCGGCCTGTGGGGCCTGATGCAGGCGATCGACAGCTACGAACCGGCGCGCTGCGACCAGTTCAGCGCGTTCATGCGCATCCGCGTGCGCGGGGCGATGCTCGACGAACTGCGGCACATGGACTTCCTGCCGCGCTTGTTCCGGCGCCGTGTGCGCGAGTGCAACGAGGCGCGCGCGCGCCTGCGCATGGAACTCGAACGCGAACCCACCGGCACCGAAGTCGCCGCCGCGTTGGGCATCACCGAGCAGGCGCTGCTGCGCCGCATCGAGCCGATGGTGCTGCGGTCGGTCGTCATCGACGGCACCGGTGAGGACAGCTACACCCAGTTGGCCGACCCCGATCTCGAGTCGCCGATCGAAGCGATCACGCGGCAGGAGCTGCTCGAGCTGGTGCGCTCCAACCTCGAGCCGATGGAGTGGAAGGTGCTGCAGCTGCACTACATCGAAGGCCTCACTGGCAAGCAGGTGGCGCGGCGACTGCGGTTGTCGGCATCGCGCATCTGCCAGATCCACGGGCGCGTGCTCGATCGGTTGAAAGAGAAGCTGACGTCGGCCTGAGCGGCCGCATGGGGGCCTGAACGATCGCGGCGGCGCTGGCGCCGGCCCCGGGCCTCGTGCAGCATGCGCCAGATGCTGCAAGCTGCCCGCGAGCCCTGCTCTGGTGCCGGTACCGCCGAGTTCCATCGCCGCGCTGGCGAACTGTGGTGCGAGGACGTTCCCGTGGCGCGGCTCGCCGAACGCTTCGGCACGCCGCTGTATGTCTACAGCCGGGCCGCCCTGCTCGGCCGGTTGCAGCGGTTGCGCACCGCCTTCGGTGCCGCGGCCCACATCTGCTACGCGGTGAAGGCGAACAGCAACCTGTCGCTGCTCGCGGCGGTGCACGCCGCCGGGGCCGGGTTCGACCTGGTCAGTGGTGGCGAGCTGCGGCGTCTGCAGGCGGCCGGTGTGCCGACCGCGGGTTCGGTGTTCGCCGGCGTCGCCAAGGAGGCGTGGGAGATCGAAGCGGCGGTGCGCGCCGGCATCCTGTTCTTCAACGTCGAATCCGAGCGTGAGCTGCCGCTGCTGGCGGCGGCCGGGGCAGCGGCTGGCCAACGCGTGCGCGTCGCCCTGCGCCTCAATCCCGACGTCGACGCCGGTACGCACGCGTACATCAGCACCGGCAAGAAGGAGAACAAGTTCGGCATCGCGCTCGACCGCGCCGGTGCGGTCGTCGAGGCGATCGCGCGGGAACGGTCGCTGCAGCTGGTCGGCTACCACGTGCATCTGGGCAGCCAGTTGCGGCAGGTCGACCCCTACGTCGCGGCGCTGCAGCGCGTCACCGCATTCGCCGACGGTGCCGCGGTGCGGCGCGAAGGCGTCACGCACTATGACCTCGGCGGCGGGTTCGGCATCGGCTACGGCACCGGCGATGCGCTCGATGTCGACGCGGTGGCGCAGGCCCTGCTGCCGACGCTGCGCGAACGCGGTTGGACGCCGGTGGTCGAGCCCGGCCGCTATCTGGTCGGCGATGCGGGCATCCTGGTGACCACCGTGCTCGGCGAGAAGCACCAGGGCGCCACCGAGTTCGTGCTGGTCGATGCCGCGATGAACGACCTGATGCGGCCAGCGCTCTACCAGGCGGTGCATGCGATCGTGCCGGTCGGCCCGGCCGCACCGACGGAGCGCACCGTCGACGTGGTGGGGCCGGTGTGCGAGACCGGCGATTTCCTGGCGCGTGGTCGTTCGCTGCCGCAGTGCCGCACCGGCGACCTGCTGGCGGTGCTCGCGGCGGGCGCATACGGTGCCAGCATGGCGTCGAACTACAACAGCCGACGCCGGCCCGCCGAAGTGCTGGTCAGTGGGGCCACGGCCTCGCTGGTGCGGCGCCGGGAGAGCTTCGAGCAGCTGTTCGCGAACGAGGTCGATCTGCATGAGACGTTCCATCCGTAGGTCCGTGGTGTGGTTGGCCGGCCTGCTGCTGCTGGTCGCGGCGGGCGGCTGCACGGCGCTCGCCGACGAGTTCGTGTGGCTCGACAAGGCCGCACCGGATGCCCACCCGCGCGGCGATGCGGGCCAGGACGGCACCGCGTCGCGGCCTTAGGCAGCGATGGTCGCTCCGGCATTGCGCGAACTGCTGCAGTGCTCCGACCTGGTCGGCGAATGCACCGGTCTGGACGTGTGCACCGGCCGCGCCGAGCACGGTGTCTGCGGCGATGTCGTGCAGTTGAGCGTGCGCTGCCGCGCCGACGAACTGCTCGAGGTGCGTTGGCGCGCGCAGGGTTGCCCGGCGACGTTGGCGGTCGCCGCGCTGGCGGCGCGCACGTGGACGCTGCTGCCGCTGGCCCAGGCGGCGACCGCACTGCAGGCCGCACTCGACGGTCACGGCGGGCTCGCGGTGCACGAACGGCACGCGGCAGCGTTGGTGCTGCGCGCGCTCGCCGCGGCGACGGGGCGCTGACGTGGCGCGCTGGATGCACTTCCTGCAGCGCCTGCGCGGTGACCTGCCCGATGCCGAGCGGCAGCGCTGGCTGGCGATCCTCGAACTGAATCGGCACCTCGCCGCGGCGGCTACGCGCGCGGCGGTGCTGACCGTGCTGGTCGACGAGGCGGTGCGCCTGTTCGGGGCCGAGCGCGGCTTCCTGGTCCGCAAGCAGGATGCGGCGCCCGGCTTCCACGTCGAGGTCGCGCGCACGTTCGAACGCGAAGCCGTGGTGCATCCCGAGCGCAAGCTGTCGACCACGATCCTGCAGAAGGCCCTGGCGGGCGAAGGCCTGTTCAGCGCCGATGCGCAGTCTGGCGAACTGTCGGCGTCGCAGAGCGTCGCGGACCTGCGGCTGCGTTCGGTGTTGTGCATGCCGCTGCGCGTCGGTGCCGAGGTGACCGGTGCGCTGTATCTCGACCACCGCTTCCAGGCCGGCGCCTTCTCCGAGCTCGACCTGCCGTGGCTGCTCGCGTTCGCCGACCAGGGCGCGATCGTGCTGCACCTGTACGCGCTGCTCGATCGCAACCGGGCGCAGGCAGCACAGCTGGAAGAGCACAACCGTTTGCTGCAGCGCAGCGTGCAGGC
>CAMAUH010000107.1 GCA_945861365.1 Candidatus Kuenenia stuttgartensis | reverse complement strand
TGGTAGCTGGCCGCGAGGTCGGCGAGTCGCTGGCCGGTCGGTGCCTCGCGCGGCGCGTCGGCGGGCGTGCCCTGCGGCCGCAGCGTGTAGAGCAGCGCCGTCTTCAGGCCGGAGAACGAGAAGTCGAGCGAGTCCGCGGCGAGCAGCGTGCGCGGCAGGTCGAACGCGCGCGCGTCGCCACCCTTGGCGGCGCGTTCGATCGACGGCCCGCCCGGGTACGGCAGTCCCAGCAGCGACGCGCCCTTGTCGAGCGCTTCGCCGGCGGCGTCGTCGCGCGTGGTGCCGAGCCGTTCGGACTGGCCGGGGGCGCGCAGCAACCACATCGCCGTGTGGCCGCCCGACGCGACCAGCGCCAGTGCCGGCAGCGGCATGTCCGGATCGGCGAGCAGGCCGGTGTGCACGTGCGCCTGCACGTGGTCGACGCCGACCAGCGGCAACCCGAAGCGCCACGCCAGCGCCTTCGCGGCGGCGAGTCCGACCAGCAGGCAGCCGATCATGCCGGGCCGGTGCGTGACGGCGATCGCGCTCAGCTCGTGCGGGGCGAGGTTCGCGTCGGCGAGCGCCTTCTCGACGATCGGCAGGATGCGTTCGGTGTGCGAGCGGCTGGCGACTTCGGGCACCACGCCGCGCCAGCGGGCGTGCAGGTCGATCTGGCTGTGCACGACGTTGCTGAGCACGCGGTGGCCGTCTTCGACGACGGCCGCCGCCGTCTCGTCGCACGAGGTCTCGATGCCGAGGATGCGGATCACCACGCGCGCAGCATGCACCGCCGTGCGCGCGGTCGCTACTTGTCGGCAGGAACGTTCGCCGCCGGGGCCGCGATGCGCGCGCGCAGTGCGGTGAGAGCGGCGGCGAGCTGCGCATCGTCGGCGGGCGTCGGCGGCGAGGGCACCGTGAAGCCGTACTGCGTCGCACAGGCGGCCAGCTGTTCGCGCCAGCGCGCCGGCACTTCGCTGTTGGCCAGGGTCTGGCGCAGGGCCTCGCGCTGCGCCTGGTTGACCTCGACCTCGATGTCCGGCGGGATGCCGCCGGTGGCCTTGCCGTCGCCCGGGGCGGCGAAGTTGCGCTCGATGTCGCGGCCATTCGGTGTGCGGTAGCGGCCGGTCGTCAGCTTCAGGCGAAAGTCGAGGTTCTCCCACGTGTAGACGGTGTTGACGCAGGCCTTGCCGTGCGTGCGCACGCCGACGATGGCGGCGCGGCCGTGGTCCTGCAGCGCGCCGGCCAGCACTTCGCTGGCGCTGGCCGAGAACTGGTTGACCAGCACCACGAGCGGCAGGTCCGGCAGCGTGCATTCCTCGGCGCGCGCTTCGTGGCGTTCGGCGTCGTCGCGGCGCTGCTGGGTCACGATCGTGCCCTTGGCGATGAAGGCGCGCGCGATGCGGATGCACTCGTCGAAGCTGCCGCCGCTGTCGAACCGCAGGTCGAGCACGAGCCCGCGCAGCGGTTTCTGCTGCTGCAGCGACGCGATCGCCGCCAGCAGCTGCTTGCTGGAGCCGGGATGGAAGTCGGTCAGGTGCACGTAGCCGAGGCCCGCTTCGGCATCGAGCAGCTGCGCCCACTTCACGCAGGCCCGCTGCACGTCGCCGCGGCGCACGGTCACTTCGCGTTCGCCGTCGCCGCGCTGCAGGCGCAGCCGCACTTCGGTGCCGGCGGCGCCGCGCACCATGCCGTTCACCTCGAGGCGCAGCTGCTCGGTGTCGAGCGCCTTGCCGTCGACGGCGATCAGCCGGTCACCCGGCTGCAGGCCGGCGGCTTCGGCGGGGCCGCCGGGCAGCGGGAACCACAGCACGACCGCGTCGCCGTAGACGTGGAACTCGGCGCCGATGCCCTCGTAGTGGCCGGTGGTCGCCTCCTCGTAGCGCTGCACCTTGCTCGGCGGCACGTAGAGGCTGTAGGGGTCGAGGCCGCGCACCATGCCGGCGATCGCGTCGTCGATCAGGGCGCCGGCATCGTGGGAGTCGACGTGGGAGCGCAGCACCGTGGCGTGCACGAGATCCAGAGCGGAGCGCTGCGGTTCCGGGATGCTGGCGAGGCGGCGGCCGCCGATCAGCAGTCCGAGGAAGAACGCTGCCGCGATCAGCGCCATGTTCGCCGGCAGGAACCACAGCGGCAGGCGCGGTTGCTGTTCCATCGCGCCAGCGTAGTGTGCTGCGCGATGGCGCGCATTCTCGTCGTCGACGACCAGGCCCAGAACCTCGCACTGATCGAGCTGTACCTGCGTGGCACCGAGTTCGAGGTGGTGACGGCGTCGAGCGGCCGCGATGCCCTGGAGGTCTGCCTGCAGCAGACCTTCGACATGATCCTGCTCGACGTCGCGATGCCGGGCATCGATGGCCTGGAGGTCTGCCGGCGCCTGAAGAACGATCCGCGCACGGCGTTCCTGCCGGTGATCTTCCTGACCGGTCGGCTGTCCGACGAATCCGAGAAGGTCATCGCCTACCAGCTCGGCGCGGTCGACTACATCCAGAAGCCGATCAACCGCGACGAACTGGTCGCGCGCGTGCGGGTGATGCTGCGGCTGGAGGGAGCACGTTCGCGGCTCGATCGCGAGAACGGGGCGCTGCGGCGGCAGCTGGCGTTGGCCACCGATGCGGCGAGTGCGGCCGAACAGACGCTGTCGGAGCTGCAGCGGCTGCGCCGCGACCAGACCGCTGCACCGGGGCCGGCCGTGTTGGTGGTCGACGCGGAACTGCGCACGCGGCACGTCGATGCCGCCGCGAACGCGCTGCTCGGCCCGCTCGCCGTGGGCGACTCGCTGCTGCTCGGCGGGCACGCCGCGGCGCGCCTCGGCCGGCTGGTCGCGGATGGCGCCCGCCAGGCCGATCTGGCGCTGCCGCTGGAGGGCGATGCGACGCGGGTGCTGCACGTTGCCGTGCGCAGCCTGGCGGATGGGCAGTCGGTCGTGTTGATCCAGGACGTCACCGCGGTGCGCGAGGCCGAGCGCCGGCTGGCGGATCGCGAAGCGATGCCGAGCGTGCCGGCGCTGCCTGCCGATGGCCGCTACCACATGACGGACTTCATCGGGCGCTCGCCGGCGATCGCCACCGTCAGCGAGCGCGTCGCGCTGCTGCGGCAGACGCGATCGACGGTGCTGATCCACGGCGAGAGCGGCACCGGCAAGGAGCTCGTCGCGCGGGCGCTGCACTTCGACGGCCGCAACCGCAGCGCGCCGTTCATCCCGCTGCACTGCGGTGCGATCGCGCCGGAGCTGGTCGAGAGCGAACTGTTCGGCCACGAGAAGGGCTCGTTCACCGGGGCGCAGCAGGCGTACGAAGGGCTGTTCCGCGCTGCCGATGGCGGCACCATCTTCCTCGACGAGATCGCCGAGACGTCGCCGAGCGTGCAGGTGAAGCTGCTGCGCGTGCTGCAGCGCGGGGAGATCCGGCCGGTCGGCTCCGCGCAACCGCGCATCGTCGACGTGCGCATCCTGGCGGCGACCAACCGCGATCTGCAGCAGATGGTGCGCGAAGGGCGGTTTCGCGAGGACCTCTACTATCGGCTCGAGGTCGTGCAGCTGCATCTGCCGCCGCTGCGGGAACGGCTCGCTGATCTGCCCTTGCTGGTCGAGCACTTCCTGGCCGTGGCCAATCGTCGCCACGATCGTCTGGATCGACCGGTGCGCGCGGTGTCGCGCGCGGCGATGGAACGCATGCTCGCGCATCCTTGGCCTGGCAACGTGCGCGAACTGGAGAACGCGGTCGAGCACGCGTTCGCGCTCGGCGTCGGCGATGTCCTGCACGAGGGCGATCTGCCACCGAACGTGCGGCGCAGTCCGATCGTCGGCGGTGACCTGGAAGGGCTGTCCGTGCAGGAGTCGCCAGCCGCGACCGATCTGCGTGGGCAACGCGAGGCCGCGGAGCGCCAGGCGATCCTGGCCGCGATGCGCGACGTCGCTGGTGACAAAGCTGCGGCCGCGGCGTTGCTCGGCATGTCGCGCAGCACCTTCTACCGACGATGGAAGGAACTGGGGCTGTAGGCCGGGCAAGGCGCGTTGGCATCGCCGGGTGGATTCCGGCAGGGCGCGCATCTTCGGCGCTGATTGCGTGATGCCGCATTCCAGCCGCTTCGCTCATTGGCCCGGATCCGCGGGAGGGGGGTCGACGCGGCTGCTGGTGCAGCTAGCCTGCCCGACCTTGGCCGCAGGGGAATGCCCACTCGCGGCCCGTTGCGACCAATCTGCGATCTACAACCATGCCAAAGTCCCTGCTTTCTTGCCTCGTCTCTGCCGCGTGCCTCTCCGCAGCCCTCACCGCCCAATCGTTGACCGTCAGCGAAGGCAACATGATCGTGACCACCGGCTCGCTGTCGGCGGCGTTGCACGAACCCCGCGTCTTCGACCTGAAGGCGGATGCCCTGGTCACCGACCACGGCTACGAGCACCAATGGTACTACCGCATCGCCGGCGACACGCGTGAGTTGTCACTGCGCAACATCGGTGGCGTCACCGGCGGCGCGTTCGGTTCGGTGCATGCCGATCGCGACTGGGCGAACGTCGACAACCGCAACCAGTTGCGGGTCAGCCTCGATTACGACTGCTACGCGTCGGGCCCGGCGAGCGGCGTGTTCATCAGCCGCTGCACGGTGACCAACATCTCGAATGCGCCGATCGTGCTCGACATGATCGCCTATTCGGATCTCGACATCGCGAACAGCTCGGGCAACGACTCCGTCACGGGCACCAACAGCTCGCACTTCGTGACCGATCCTTCGGGCGTGCAGGTCGAAGTCCGCGCCATCGGCAACGACCTGTCGCAGGCTTCGGCTTACCCGGTCATCCGCAACGCGCTGCTGAACCTCGCCGTGGACAACCTGACCGGTGCGTTGCCGCCGTTCACCGGCGACTACACGGGCGCGTTCCAGTGGACGAACCGCACCCTGCAGCCGCGCGAGGTCCGCACCTTCCAGATCGCCTTCGCCGTCGACACCGCGGCCGTGGCCCTGCCGCTGGTCGAGCACTACGGCGCCAGCAGCAACAACGGCCTGCAGGTGCACACGCAGTTCCTGCCGCTGCAGGACAACTCCCAGCCCCGGCAGATCGCCGTCCAGATGAAGGGTGCCTTGCCAGGCGCGGAGTACCGCCTCGCGGTCGGCCAGGCGCCGATCTCGCCGTTCCCGTTCATCCCGGGCATCGATCTGTGGATCGATCCGTTCGTGCTGGTTGGCATCTACGGTGGGCTGACGTCGCCGACCGGCGAGGCGTTCGAGCTGTACTTCGTGCCGCCGAGCCCGTACCTGACCGGCTTCTCGGTCTACGGCCAGGCATTCGCCGTCGATGTCAGCGCACCGAACGGCTTCGCCAACTGGTCGTCGGGCATGCGCCTGCGCATCGGCAAGCTCTGATCCGGGTGGCCGGTCGGTGATGCGACTGGCCAGGTCCCGCGCGCAGCGCGGTGCGGTGATGGCCACCGGCGGCGACGCCTGGTTAGGCTGGTCGGCGTGCGATTCTCGCCCGCCATCGTCCTGCTGACGTTCGCCGCGTGTGCGCTGGCACCGCAATCCACGTCGTCACCGTTGGCTCCGGCCTTGGCCGAGCTGGCGGGGCGGCCGCAGCTCGCCGGCGGCCGCATCGGCGTGTGCGTGGTCGATGCAGCGGACGGTGTGGTGCTGGCGGAGCTGTCGGCAGGCAACGGGTTCGCGCCGGCATCCAACCTGAAGCTGATCAGCGGCGCGGTTGCGCTCGTCGCACTCGGCCCGGACTACCGCTTCACCACCGAGCTCGCGATGCACGGCGAGCTGCGCGATGGCGTGCTGCATGGCGACCTGCTGCTGCGCGGTCGCGGTGACCCGACGCTCGGCGTGGGGCGCGGGGCTGTCGAGGCCACGCAGCGCTTCGTCGACGCCCTGCGGCAGCGGGGCGTGCAGCGCGTCACTGGTGGCGTCGTCGGCGATGACCGCTGGTTGGGTGCCGAGCATCTCGGCCATGGCTGGCAGTGGGACTACCTCGACGAGGACTATGCGGCACCGTTCGGTGCGCTCTGCTGGAACGGCAACGTGCAGCGGGTGGTCGTTCGCGCGGAAGGTGCCAAAGCACGCGTCGAGGGAGCGGCGGCAGCGCTGCCGGGGCAGGTCGAACTCGTGCCGGCCGGTGGCGTCACGCGCGTGGTCGCGCGGCGTGAGCTCGGTGGCGAGCGCATCCACATCACTGGCACGATCGCCGCCGATGCGAAGCCGCTGACGCTGGCGGTGACGGTGCCGGATCCGACCCGGTTCGCGGCGCGCGAGCTGGCAGCGAAGCTGCGGGCGGCGGGCCTCGCGATCGGGGAGCCCGCCGCATCGGCGGTGTCCGATGCGGGCGTCCCGATCGCCGAATGGCGCTCGCCGCCGTCGGCGGAGCTGCTGGTCCCGTTGCTGCGCGACAGCGACAACCTGTACGCCGAGCAGTTCCATCGCGTCGCTGCGCGAGTGGCCACCGGTGCTGGCGACGGTGCTGCGGCCAGCAAGCACGCGGTCGCCGTGCTGCAGACGCTCGGCGTCGACGGTGCGGGGCTGGTGCTCGCCGATGGCTCGGGCCTGTCCCGGCGCAATCTCGTGCAGCCGCGGCAGCTGGCCCGGCTGCTGGTCGCGATGGAGCGCTCGCCGCAGCGGGCGGCCTACTGGGCGGCGCTGCCCGTCGCGGGCGCGACCGGGACGCTGCGGTCCCGCTTCGTCGGCACCGCGGCCGCGGGCCGCGTGCGTGCCAAGACCGGCACGATCGATCGCGTCGCCTGCCTGTCCGGCTACGTGCCGCGGGCGAACGCGGCACCGATCGTGTTCAGCATCATGCTCAACGACTTCGTCTGCAGTTCGGCCGAAGCGCGCGAGGCCATCGACGCCTTCGTGTTGCAGTTGGTGGCGTTCGCCGATGCGCAGCCGGTCCGCCGCTGAACGTCAGAACGTGACCGTGATGCCGAACTGCCAACCGTCCAGCACCAGGTCCGCGTCGTAGCCGAAGCCGTCGTTGCCGCCGTTGGCGCGGATGCGGCTGTAGCGGTAGCCACCGAAGAACGTCACGTCGTGCAGCGGCAGCGTGTAGCCGAGGCGCGCTTCGACATCCTGCTGCACCTTGCCGTAGTCGCCGCTGATCACGAGGTTGGGCGACAGCGCGTAGTCGAGATCGAAGTTGACGTCGCGCCACGTCACGCGCATGCGGGCGGCGATCGCGGCCGTGTTGCCGCTGATGCCGAGGCGTTGCGAGCGAACCCCGTCGGTGGTGGTCGCCCGCATGGTCATGTCGCGGTGGGTCAGCACGCCGCCGGCGGCGAAGCGGAGTTGCAGCGGCTTGTCGCGGTACATCGTGCGATGGCTCCAGACCGGCTCGAGCCAGCCGGCCCGCACCTCGTCCATCGTCGCGTTCATCTGCACCTGGTCGCCGGTCGCCAGCCGGCCCCAGTCCGCGCCGAGCACGCCGCTGCGCGGTGTCGACTGGTCGAGGCGGTAGTAGTCGACGCGCAGTCCGGCGAAGCCGTCGCCGAGGTCGGCGCGCAGGCCGAAGTCCTCGCTGAACTTGTTCTGCCCGAACGTGCGCAGCGACTGCGCCGCGTTGTCCTGCAGCGTTCCTGGCGTCGGGCTCGACTGCATCCCGACGTCGCCGTGCAGCCGGTAGACCGCGAGGTACGGCGTGACCAGCAGGCGGGGTTCGGCGAACGTTGTCGTGCAGCTGGCCAGCAGGCCGGCGAAGGCGATCGCGAACGGGAGCCTCATCTACACAACGTAGCGTGCGAAGGGGACGTACCCAGCCTGATGACGCACGCCTGCCCGTTCCGTAGCGTGCGGCGATGCCCGAAGCCTTCCTCGAACGCGACTTCAAGGCCTACGAGAAACATCGTCAGGACGACCCCGAGTACAATGCGCTGCGGCTCGCCGTGCGCCGCAAGTTGAAGGCGATGGCCGATGGCGTGCAGAAGGAGGCGAAGGCGCTCGGCACGGACCTGTCGGCGCAGGCCGGCCTGCACCATCCCTACACGTTCAACGCCTACCGGGTGCGCGAGCAGCGCGCCTACCTGTGCCGCGGCACCAAGGAGCGCAAGCAGCTCGCGGCGTTCTTCGGCGAAGCGCTCGGCAAGGACGCGGAGACGCACTACATCCAGACCGTGCTCGAGGTGTGCCTCGACGACCAGATCGTGGAAGCGGCGCTGCGCGTGCATCCGCAAGCGTGGTGGGACGGCGAGCACCTGAAGAAGAAGCTGCTGCAGGATCCGGCGAAGCTGGACGAGTTCTGCCAGCTGCTGCGGGCGTTGCCGCCGGGCTTCAACCTGAAGCTGCACGACTGGAAGAAGGACAACTGGTGCGCGCAGGCGAAGCCGGCCGACGTGAAGGAGATGCTCACGCACTACACGCCCGGCAACCACTGGCTGCACATCCAGCGGCAGCTGCCGAAGGAAGACGCGCTCGGCATGGGGCCGGAGGCGGAAGCCTGGGTGCGCAGCTCGCTGTTGGCGCTGCTGCCGATCTACCGATTCACGCTGTGGAGCCCGGCCTGATCGCGGACCGGCTCACCTGATCGGGTAGGCGGTCTTGGTCCACTCGACCCACTTGCGATCGAAGTCGAGCATCGTGATGCCGTAGGCCTGCTGCAGCGCTTCGCGCGTGGCGCCGACGAGGTCGGTCTGGTCGGCGCTCCAGTTCGCATCGACGCGGCCCTTCACGCCGAACAGGAACTTCTGCCACTTCTCCGGCCCCTGGGAGAGCAGGAAGTCGATGCGCGACCAGATGGCGACGTGGTCCTCGAACTTGATCTTGCCGAAGTCGCGCCAGCCGGCGACCTCCGGGAAGGCCGAGACCTTGCTCGCGCCGATCAGCGAGCGCACGTGCACGCCCCAGTTGTCGACCATCTTCATGTCGGCGAGCGAGCCCTCGTTCTGGTCGAAGTTCGGCCACTTGGGGTCGATGCGGCGGCAGTTCCAGTGGCCGAAGCCCTCGCGGATCCAGACCGGCAGGTCGTAGGCGTAGTAGCGGAAGCCGTCGAGCAGGTTGTGGCTGACGTTGAACGCGAGTGCGCAGTGCAGCGCGGTGTCGTGCTTCAGCGGGAACTGGTCCGATTCGCAGCCCAGCGCGATCACGATCGAGCTGATCTCCTTGAAGTGCCAGCGCTGCGGGTTCTTGGTGTCGCGGCCGAGGAACTTCTTGGCGTAGGCCTGGTACGAGCCCGCCTTGTCGAAGACGAGCACGAGGTACTTGTCCTTCATGCCCAGGTACGGGCCGTAGCCCATATAGCGGGCGCCGGCGTTGTTGACGACCTTGCTCGGGTCCGACGGGAAGTCGGCATCCTTCACGCCGAACAGCTGCTGCGTCTCGCTGTAGAGCTTCTCCATCCGGTGCGCGGTCAGGTGCGCGCGCAGCCACGGGCTCAGCACCCGCGCCTTCGGATTCACGGTCGGCAGCTTCTGCTGCAACTCCTCGAGCTCCTTGCGGATCTTCTTGATGGTCGCCTGGTCCTGCGGGATCGGCCACTCGGGCAGGTTGACACCGATGCGGAAGTGCGCGGTCTCGATCCACAGGATCTGCACGAACTGGTTCGTGTCGTCGATGTCCTTCGTCTGCGTCGGCTTGTCGGCGATGTTGCCGAACTGGAACGGGCCGTAGTTCAGGTAGCCCGCCTTCGCCATCGCCTCGGGTTCGTTCTTGGTGAACGGATCGATCTTCCACTTCGGCAGCTCGTCGTGCTTCGACGGTGCCTGGCTCGGCGCGACGGTCGCCAGCAGCGCCACGGCGAGTGCCGCCATCATGGAGCGCGAAGACATCACAGCTTCTTCAACCATTGCTTGGCCTGTTCGATGGCTTGGAACACCGAGAGCGTCTCGATCGGGGCTTCGCCGTGCAGGACGCGGGCGGTGTTGACCGCTTCGCGCTTCACGGTGTGGTCGGGGGACTCGAGGTAGGTGCGCAGGATCACCGCCTGCTCCTTGACCATCAGATGGCGCAGCAGCCGCAGGCCAGCCATCTGGTCGGCGGGCTGTGCCTTGGCGATGAGTTCGAACACCCAGTTGCCGCAATCCTGCGCGCGTGCGCCGGCCAGGGCCTCGGCGACGATCGGTGCGACCTCGGACCAATGCGAACGGGTGTAGGCGAGCACCGGCTCGAGGGCGTCGCGCTGCTTCAGGCCGAGCAGGCCGAGGGTGGCGAAGAACGCGGTCTGTTCGTCCTTCTCCTTGCGGCCGCTCTCGAAGACCGCCTTCAGGCTGGTGTCGCCGAAGCGGCACAGCCGCTGCATCAGGTAGCGGCGCAGTTCGACCTTCGGCTTCTTCACCTCGCGCGCCATCAGCGCCGCGTGCTGCTTGCCCAGCGCCTGGTCGAGCAGGGCCAGGTACGGGGCGTTGCTGTTGTCGTTGCGATCGTGGATCTGCTGCAGGATCAGCGGCACCGCGGCATCGCCCATCGCCACCAGCTGCTTGTGGGCGGAATCGTGCTGCGGCGAATCGACCTTGCGCACGAGATCGAGCAGCGGCAGCACCTTCTCGCGATCGGCTTCCTTCAGCGTCGGCCAGGCTTCCAGCTTGGCGGGATCGGCCT
>CAMAUH010000106.1 GCA_945861365.1 Candidatus Kuenenia stuttgartensis | reverse complement strand
CGGCATGAAGTAGCCGAGGAAGCTGTTGGCGATCAGCGCAGCGATGCCGAAGAACACCACCAGCTTGGTGCCGCGCCGCAGCGCCTTCTGGCCGAACGGCGCCTTGTCGAGCTTCGCCCGCGCGGCCGGCGGCCCTTCGATCAGCCGCTCGATGCGGCGGAACACGCCCTCGAGGAACACCGTCTGCGGACACGCGTAGCCGCACCACATGCGCCCGAACAGCGCAGCTGTGACGAACAGGCTGAAGCCGAGCCCGGTGATGAAGAAGAACGCGTACCAGAAGTCCTGCGCGTTGAACGTGCGGCCGAGCAGGAAGAAGTGGCGCGCCTGGATGTCGATCAGCAGCGCCGGGTGGCCGTCGATGCGGAGCCACGGCACCGCCAGGTACACCGCGATCAGCAGGTACCACAGCAGGTGCTTGCGCGTCTGGAAGCGGCCCCGCACGTCGGCCGGATGGATCGCGTTGCGCGAACCGTCCGGATTGATGCTGAACAGCGTGTCGATGTCCGGGCGGCGCACGACGGCGCGGCCCTTCTGCACGACGGGCTTGGCAATGGCATCGCTGCCCGCGGAATCGACTGGATCGCTCATGGCCAGGGAACGCTGCGCGCGAGCCGCTTATTGCTCCTTGATCGCGTACGTCTCCGGCTTCTTGCCGCCGACGCTGTTGCTGTTCTTGATCGACAGCACGTACGCAGTGGCTCGCATCACGAACTGCGGGCCATACATCTCCCAGGACTGCATGCCGCCCATCGTCTTGCGCACCGGATCGGGCGTGCGCCCCTTGGCGATGGTCGTGTAGATGTCCATCGGCTTGCTGCCGTAGATCCAGTGGTCGTCGGTCAGGTTCGGTCCGATCGCCGGCACACCGCCGACCTCGGCCGCCCCACCGTCGGCCCGGTGGCACAGCGCGCACTTGCCAGGGTCGGCGAAGATCTTGCGGCCCTCTTCGACGAAGGCCGGTTCCTTGGCGAGCTTCAGCAGCATCTCCTCGGTGACCGGGTTGTTCGCGAGCTGGGCCGCGATGCGATCGGCCGCGATCCGCTGTTCCACCACGTACGCCTCACCCGGCAGATCGCCGGTGCCGAGCGAATGGAAGTGGATCCAATAGAAGACGCTGAAGATGCACGCGCCGTAGAAGGTCCACAGCCACCAGTTCGGCAGGCGGTTGTCGAACTCCTGGATGTCGTCGTAGGCGTGGCCACGGGTGTCGGCTGGGGTGCTCATGACTCGTTGCTCCTTGCTTGGGTCTCGCTGTCGTCCTGCAACGGCAGGGTGGCCATGCGCCGGTACTCGGCGAAGCGCGTCCGCTGGCAGATGCGCAGCAACACGGCCAGGAAGATCGCGACGAAGATCCCCATCGCCAGCAGCGGCAGGTCGAAGAGGAAGCCGGTCTGGAAGAACTCTCGGAACATCTCACTTCCCTCCTTCGATGACCGCGCCCTGCTTGTTCGCCGGCTCCAGGTTGCGGCCGAGCCGCATCAGGTAGGCGATCAGCGCGACGATCTCGCTGTCGGCCTCGGCGCCGGTCTTGCCCTGCGCGGCGAGGTTCGCGACCACGACACCCGCTTGCGTGCGGTAGTCGGCGGCCGCGTCCTGCACCTGCGCGTCCGTGTAGGGCGTGCCGAGCTTCTTCAGCACGCGCATCTTGTCGGCCGCGACGGCGGCATCGAGCTTGCCGTCGAACAGCCACGGATAGGCCGGCATGATCGACAGGTTGGAGTCGGGCGAGAAGGCGGCGCCGTAGCGCGGGTCCTTCATGTGGTCCCAGTGCCACGCCTCGTTGTACTTGGAGCCGACGCGCGCCAGGTCCGGACCGGTGCGCTTGCTGCCCCACTGGAACGGGTGGTCCCACATCGACTCCTCGATGCGGCTCGGGCTGCCATAGCGCATCTGTTCGCTGCGGAACGGCCGGATCATCTGCGAGTGGCACGTGTAGCAACCCTCGCGCACGTAGATGTCGCGACCGGCGATCTCCAGCGCGGTGTACGGCTTCACGCACACTTCGCCGCTCGCCGACATCGGCACGACCTTCTCGGTCACCAGGCCGGGCAGCAGCTCGTAGACGCCGCCGACGATCACCGCGACCAGCGTCAGCGCCGAGAAGACCAGCGGCCGGCCCTCGATGACCTCGTGCCAGCCGTGCCGGCCCTTGCCCAGCGTCTGGTAGAGCGTGGCTCCCGCGAACGCGACGACCGCGAGCAGCAGCACGAGCCCGAGCACCATCAGGCCGAGGTTCGGCATCGCGAACATCGTCGCCGCGATCAAGCCCAGCACCGACAGCACGAGCGGGCGACTCCACAGCAGCTGCTTCGTGGTCATCTCACCCGACACCGCCAGCGTGCGCGTGACCGCGACCTGGGTCTCGACCGTGACGGCACGACCCGAGATCGCCGTGGCGATCAGGTTCCACGCCATCATCAGCCAGCCGACCAGATAGAGGCCGCCACCGATGCTGCGGGCGATGTACATCAGCTGCTGGCTGTTGATGATCGCGCCCCAATCCGGGTACTGCAGGCCGCCGTCGGCGTTCTCGGCGCGCCACATCAGACCCTGGCTGATGCCGCTGACCCACATCGCCGCCACGTAGAGCAGGATGCCGAACGTGCCGAGCCAGAAGTGGTAGTCGGCCAGCTTCGTGCTGTGCAGCTTGATGCCGTACAGCTTGGGCACGAGCCAATAGAACATGCCCGCGGCCATGAAGCCGTTCCAACCGAGCGCACCGCTGTGCACGTGGCCGATGATCCAGTCGGTGTAGTGGCCGAGCGCGCTGACCGACTTGATCGACAGCAGCGGACCTTCGAAGGTCGCCATGCCGTAGAAGGTCACGCCGGCGACGAAGAACTTCAGCACCGGGTCGATGCGGACCTTGTGCCACGCGCCGCGCAGCGTCAGCAGGCCGTTCAACATGCCGCCCCACGACGGCGCCCACAGCATCAGGCTGAACAGCATGCCGAGCGACTGCGCCCAGTCGGGCAGCGCGGTGTTCAGCAGGTGGTGCGGGCCGGCCCAGATGTAGAGGAACACCAGCGCCCAGAAGTGCACGATCGACAGCCGGTAGCTGAACACCGGCCGATCCGCCGCCTTCGGCAGGAAGTAGTACATGATCCCGAGGATCGGCGTCGTCAGGAAGAACGCGACCGCGTTGTGGCCGTACCACCACTGCGTCAGCGCGTCCTGCGCGCCGGCGAACACGCCGTAGCTCTTCGTGCCCGTCACCGGCAGCGACAGGTTGTTGACGATGTAGAGCACGGCGATCGTCAGCACCGTCGAGATGTAGAACCAGATGGAGACGTAGAGGTTCTTCTCGTTGCGGATCGCGAGCGTCCAGAAGAAGTTGACCGCGAACGCGACCCACACCAGCACGACGCCGATGTCGAGGAACCACTCGAGCTCGGAGTACTCCTTGCCCTGCGTGATGCCGAGCGGCAGCGTGATCGCGGCGCCGAGGATGATCGCCTGCCAGCCGTACAGGTGGACCTTGCTGAGCAGGTCCGACGCCATGCGCGTCTTCAGCAGGCGCTGCGTGCTGTAGTAGACGCCCGCGAACATCATGTTGCCGACCAGCGCGAAGATGACCGCGTTGGTGTGCAACGGACGCAGTCGGCCGAAGCTCAGGAACGAGAAGTAGTTCAGCTGCGGGAAACTGAGCTGCAGCGCGATGACGAGACCGACCAGCAGGCCGATCACGCCGAATGCGACACTGGCCCAGACGAAGCCGCGCACGACGCCGTCGTCGTAGACGACCTTGCGTTGCTCGGTGACGGTTGCTTCATGCATGACGAGGACCCTCGATTGGGGAGGTTTCTGGAATGACAGGGGTGGGCAGCTCGGGCAGCGCGACAGGGATGTCGTCCTCGAGCGGCAGGAGGCAGAGACGGTCGGCTTCGTGGCAGTCGCCTTGCTTGCACGACCACACGAACAGCACGAGAGAGCCGGCGGCGAGCACCAGGCTGCACAGCAACAACAGCGGCACGATGCTCATGCGAGCCTCCCGGAGCGGCACAGGCGCACGCTCGTGTGCAACACCAACGCGGCGGAACTGATCGGCATCAGCACGGCGCACAGCACCGGCGTCATCGCCGCCAGGAAGCAGAGGACCAGCGTCGTCGCGTTGTAGACGAGCGCCATCGCGAGGTTGGTGCGCACGACCCGCGCGTGCAGGTCGGCCACTTCGAACAGCGAACGCACCGCACCGGACTGCGCGCCGCGGAAGCAGAAGTCGGCGCGCGCGGGCAGCACCGGGCGGTCCATCGCCGGCGTTCCGGCGCAGAACGCGGCGGCGAAGGCCGGCGCGTCGTTGAGGCCGTCGCCGACCATCATCACCGTGCTGCCGTCGAGCCGTTCGATCGCGGCGGCCTTGTCGGCTGGCTGCATGTCACCGTGGGCGCGATCGGTCGGCACCCCGAGCGAAGCGGCCGCACGCACGACGCGGTCGGCGCGGTCGCCGGACAGCAGGTGCACTTCGAGGCCGCGCGCCTGCAGCGCCGCGATCTCGTCGGCGGCACCGGCGCGGAAGTCCTCTTCGAGGCGGAAGCGCGCCACCTCGACGCCATCGCGCGCCAACGCGCATTCGCGTTGTTCGCCGGCGCGCCCGAGGCCACAGAACGCCAGGCTGCCGAAGCGCCACAGCGCCCCTTCATGGCGGCACTGCAGGCCCTGGCCCGCCACTTCGTCGATCGCCAGACCCGGCGTGAACGGCGTGCGCGGCAGCGCCTGCAGCACGGCCAGGCTGACCGGGTGGTTGCTCGAGGCCGCCATCGTCGCCAGCACCGGCAGCGCCACGGCTGGAACTTCGCCGACCACGTTCGCGCGCAGGCCGCCGAACGTCACCGTGCCGGTCTTGTCGAACACGACCTTGCGCACGCAGCGCACCTTGTCGAGCAGGCTGCGCGTGCGCACGAACACACCGAGCCGACGCAGCCGCGCCAGCGCCAGGTGGAAGGCGAGCGGCGTCGCGATGCCCATCGCACACGGGCACGTGATCACCAGCACCGAGATCGCGACCGGCAACGCGCGGCTCGGATCGAGCAGCGCCCACAGCAGGCCGCCGAACGTCGCGGCGAGCAGCACGCCGACCGCGTAGTTGCGGTTCAGCAGGTGCCAGAAGCGCACCCGGCCCTGCGTGTCCTCGCGATCGATCGGATCCTGCACCAGCAGCTGCGCCAGGCCCGACTCGAGGTAGCCCGCGACCGCTCGCACACGCACGGCACCGGCGCCGGCGTGGAATGCCCCCGCCGGCACTTCGTCGCCGACCGCGAACGCGCGCGGCTCGCTCTCCCCGTTGATCCAGTCGAGCGAGAAGGTGCCCGCCGCATCGAGCAGCGTCGCCTTCACCGGCACGAGATCGCCGGGCGCCAGCAGCAGCTCGTCGCCGACGGCCAGCTGCGCCACCGGCGTGACCTGCACTTCGCCGTCCTGCAGCCGCCGCGCGCGCAGGTGTTCGACACCGTCGTCGGCCAGCACCTGGTCGCGGCTCTGCGCCAGCGTGCGCTGCTGCAGGAACCGGCCGCCGAGCATGAACGCGATGAAGATTGCGACGGTGTCGAAGTAGGTCGGCCCGCCGGTCAGGTGGCCGTGCACCGAGCCGGCCCACGCCAGCAGCAGGCCGAGCGAGATCGGCAGGTCCATGTGCACGACGCCGACGCGCAGCCCGGCCCACGCGGCGCGGAAGAACACGGGGCCGCCGACCAGCACGCTGACGGTGCCGAGTCCGCACAGCACGTGCTCGAACAGCGTGCGCAGCGACGTGTCGACGGTCGCCGTGTCGAGGCCGAAGTAGAGGCTGACCGCGAGGATCATCGCGTTCATCGCGATGGCGACGCAGATGCCGAGGCGCACCAAGAGCCCGGTGTCGCGCACCAGCTTGCGGCTCACCGGCGCCATCGGATAGCCGAGGCGCGCGGCGATCGTCAGGAACGACTGCACGGCCTCGCTGCCGGCGCGGGCGACCAACGTCGCCTGACCGAGCGACGGCGCGATGCGCAGGTCGATCGCGCCCGCCTGCCGCTGCCACACCGTCTGCAGCAGCCACACGCACGCCGCGCAGCGCAGGCCCTGCACGTCGAGCACGAGCCGCACGGTGTCGCCATGCGTCGCGTGCGCCATGGCTTCGGCGAGCCAATCGAGCGGCTGCACGCGCGGCACGGTGCCGACGGCGCCGGTCGCGCGACCACCGAGGTCGTAGAAGCGCGTCAGGCCTTCCTGCTGCAGCAGGCCGGCGACCGCTTCGCAGCCAGTGCAACAAAAGGGCGAACTACGCCTTTCGTCCGGCACTGATAGGCCACAGTGCGAACACCGGCCGTCTCCCTTCGCGTCCCGCGTCGCGACCTCCGCACTGCTGCGGGGGCGCGACGGCAATTCCGTCGCAGAGACTGCCGTTCGGAGCCTCACGTTCACGCAATGACACCCTGGTTCGATTCTTTCATCTTCGGTGCGGCCAACTCGCTGCACTGCGCGTGCATGTGCGGCCCACTCGCACTGGCCTTCCAGGGTGGGGCCAGTGGCGCTCTGAACTACCACCTAGGGCGAAGCCTCTCGTATGGGGCAGTCGGCGTAGGGATGGGTGGGCTCGGCTGCGCACTCGGGACCAGCGAGCTGCGCACTCCTTCGGCGTGGGTCGCGTTCGTGCTCGCCGCTGGCTTGATCGTGCTCGCGTCGCTCGGCGAACGCGGCGCACTGGCGATCCCGGGCCTCGGCAAGCTGATGCAGCGCGCGATGGCGCGCACGCGAACGTTTTCGCCGGCGGTGCGCGCGGGCCTGCTCGGCGTGTTCACGCCGCTGCTGCCGTGCGGTCTGCTGTGGGCCGCGTGCAGCGGTGCCGCACTCGCCGGTTCGGCGCTCGACGGCGGCGGCGTGATGCTCGGCTTCGCGCTCGGCTCGCTGCCGCTGCTGCTGCTGGCGCAGACGCAGGTCGGCCGGCTAGCCCAGCGCTTCGGCCCGCGGCCGCTGCGCATCATGCAGCTGGCGGCGCTGTGGCTCGCGGCGGGCACGCTGGTGTGGCGCGGCATCGTCAGCCTGAACGGCGAGTCCTGCTGCCACTGAGCCTTCGCACGCCGCCGCGCCAGCGCCGTCGCGCCGCCGCACCGCTGGCCTATGCTGCGCCGACTCGCGCATGCCACGCCCACTCCCTCCCGCCCTGCTGTGGCCTCTTGCCGTCCTGGTCGGCATCGCACTGTTCTGGCTGACCAACCTGACGGAACCCCCGGCAGCGACCACGCTGAACTTCGGCACCGAGTACGCGGCGATGGCGGAGAACCTGTCCGGCTACGTCGGCAGGTTCCCGCACCGGATCCTGGCACCGCTGCTCGGCCGCGGCGTCGACGAAGTGGCGCACTGGTTCGGCGGCGCCGTTCCCTACTGGCAGTTCGCCCACGCGTGCACGGTGCTGTTCATCGCGGTGCTGTTCGCGAGCTGCTCGCTGCTCGGCGCGCGCCTGTGGCAGGCACTGCTGCTGACCGCCGCGATCTCGTTCACCGGCACGGTGCAGATCTACAAGGGGCACGTCGGCTACCCGGAGCCGATCACGTTCGCGCTGTTGCTCGGCAGCATGATCGCGAGCCGCCGCCCGGCGCTGTTCTGGACGCTGATGTTCTGCAACGTCATGCACCACGAGCAGATCTTCTTCTTCTGGCCGTGGCTGCTGTGGTGGCGCTACCAGCACGGGCAGGCGCGTTGGCAGCACGATGTGGTCGGCGCCGCCGTGGTTGCGGGGCTCTATGTCGCGTGGCGCTACCACGTCGGCAACCAGCTGACGCCGGAGCAGGCCCAGGTGGCGATGTCGATGGGCTACTACCTCGAGATGAAGAAGTACTTCCCCGTCGGCACGCTGGGACTCGCCATCCTCAACGTGCTGTCGACCTTCATCTGGTTCGGGCTGTGGCCGCTCGTGATCGTGTGGCACGCCTCGGCCGACGGCTGGCGTCGCGCGGCGCTGCCGCTGCTGCTGTACGTGGCCTGCCTGCACGCGATCTTCGGCGTTGCCCACGACGTCTACCGCTTCACCTGCTTCATGTTCGTGCCGGTGATGCTCGCCGGCCTGCGACTGTTCCAACTGCGGGGCGGCGCCTGGCTCGTGCTCGCATTCGGCGTCGCCAGCGCGTTCGCCATCAAGCAGCAGGCCCAGGTCTTCCTCGATGTCGGCATCCAGGTGATGTACGAGGTCGGCCCAGACGGCAACCTGCAGCTGCGCGCCGAGAAGGCGCTCGACATCGTGCCGAAGGTGATCCCGCTGCGGCCGTGGACCTTCGCCGCCTACGGCGCTGCCGTGCTCGCCACGCTCGCGCTCGGCATCGCGTGGGGCCGCCGCTGCCGCCCCGCCCCACCCACACCATGAACCATCACGACCACGACCTCGCCGGCCCCGACCACATCGAGACGCGCAAGGCGGGCGTGTGGTTGCTGCACAACCCGTCGACGAACCAGAGCACGTCGTTCGACCGCGCACATCGCGACCGGCTGCGCCTGCGCGGCATGCTGCCGCATCGCGTGACGACGCTGGCGGAGCAGGCCACCGCGGCGATCGCGCAGATCCGCGCCAAGGCGAGCCCGCTCGAGCGCTACATCGGCATGGCGAGCCTGCACGACCGCAACGAGGTGCTGTTCTACCGCGTGCTGATCGACCACGTCGCCGAGCTGATGCCGATCGTCTACACGCCGACCGTCGGCGAGGCGTGCCAGAAGTGGAGCCAGATCTACCGCAACGCGCGCGGCCTGTGGATCACGCCGGACGACGTGCACGACATCCCGGCCGTGCTGCGCAACGCGCCGTTCCAGGACATCCGGCTGATCGTCGCGACCGACAACGAACGCATCCTCGGCCTCGGCGACCAGGGTTGCGGCGGCATGGGCATCCCGATCGGCAAGCTGGCGCTGTACGTCGCGGGGGCCGGCCTGCACCCGTCGAAGTGCCTCGCGATCAGCCTCGACGTCGGCACCGACAATCCCGAACTGCTCGCCGACCCGCTCTACCTCGGCTACCCGCACAAGCGGCTGCGCGGCCGCGCCTACGACGACTTCGTCGAGGCCTTCGTGCGCGCCGTGCGCGACGTGTTCCCGCGGGCGATCCTGCAGTGGGAGGACTTCCACAAGGACCGCGCGTTCACGCTGCTCGAGCGCTACCGGCGCCGCCTCCCGTCGTTCAACGACGACATCCAGGGCACCGCCAGCGTCACGGTCGCCGGCATGCTCGCGGCACTGCGCGTCACGCAGCAACGCATGGCCGACCAGCGCGTGCTGTTCCTCGGCGCCGGCGCGGCCTGCACCGGCATCGCGCGGCTGACCGCACTGGCGATGCGCGCCGACGGCGCCGACGACGCGCGCATCCGCGGCGCGATGGCCACATTCGACAGCAGCGGCCTGCTGCACGAAGGGCAGGCGATCGACGAACCGCACAAGCGCGAGCTGGCGATGCCGCTGGCGACGATGCGCGAACTCGGCCTCGATCCCGCCCGCACGCATTCGCCGGTCGACGTGATCCACGCGCTGAAGCCGACGGTGCTGGTCGGCGCCACCGCGCGCGCCGGCACGTTCACCGAACCGATGCTCGCGGCGATGGCGCAGCACGTGCAGCGCCCGGTCGTGCTGCCGCTGTCGAACCCGACCAGCAAGGCCGAATGCACGCCCGAACAGGCGCTGCGCTGGACCGGCGGCCGCGCGCTCGTCGCCACCGGCAGCCCGTTCGACGACGTCGTGCTCGACGGCCAGCGGCACGTGATCGGCCAGTCGAACAACGTGTTCATCTTCCCCGGTGTCGGCCTCGGCGCCGCGATCGCCGAAGCGCGCGAGATCACCACCGAGATGTTCCACGTCGCCGCCGCCACGCTGGCGCGCTCGGTGTCGGCAGAACGGCTCGCGGCCGGCGCGCTGTTCCCTAACCAGAGCGACTTGCGCGCCGCCAGCTTCGCGATCGCGTGCGCGGTCGTTCGCCACGCCAGCGAGACCGACCTCGGTCGGCGCGTGCCGGCGGCGGACGTCGAGTCGTTGGTGCGCGAGGCGATGTGGGATCCGGGCTACGTGCCGGTCGTGCCGGCGGCGGCCCATCACGGCGACGACGACTGATCGTCAGGAAGCGCCACTGCCGCGGCGACGCACGATGCCGAGCACCTTCAGGCGCGACGCCAGCGTCGTCGGCTTCATGCCCAGCAACTGCGCGGCACCGCCGGGGCCGAACACCTTGCCACCGGCCGCCAGGAGCGCCGCCTCCAGGTTGGCGCGCTCCTCGTTGCGCAGCTGCTCGCGCGTCTTGACCGCCTCCGGTGCGGCAGCCGGCTGGGCCGCGACCTTGCGCTTCGCAGCACCCGGCCGCTCCGCCACAGCACCGAGCCCGTCGAAGCGCAGCGCCCCATCCGCCGCGACGATGCGCGCGCGCTCCATCGCGTTCTGCAGTTCGCGCACGTTGCCGGGCCACGCGTACGCCTCGAGTTGGCGCAACGCCTGGCGATCGAGCCGCGGCGCCTTGCCGCCGCGTTTGCCCGCACTGCGCAGGAAGTGCTCC
>CAMAUH010000105.1 GCA_945861365.1 Candidatus Kuenenia stuttgartensis | reverse complement strand
GGGCCGGCAGTTCGCCGTCGTTGACGCCGGCGATGACGACGGTGTCGAGCTTCAGTTCGGTGAAGCCCGCCTGCCGCGCGGCGGCGATGCCGTCGAGCACGCGCGCGAGGTCGTCGCGGCGCGACAGCAGCCGGAACGTGTTCGCGTCGAGCGTGTCGAGGCTGACGGTCACCCGGTGCAAGCCGGCGGCGCGCAGTGCGGTGGCGTGGTCGCGCAGCAGCACGCCGTTGGTCGTCAGCGCGAGGTCGCGCAGCGCGGGACGCTGCGCCAGCATGCTCACCAGCACCGGCAGGTCGGCGCGCAGCAGCGGTTCGCCGCCGGTCAGGCGCACCTTGTCGACGCCGAGCGTGATGAACAGGTCGACCAGCCGCAGCGTCTCCTCGAACGACAGCACCGATCCCTTCGGCAGCCAGACGTAATCCTCCTCGGGCATGCAGTAGCTGCAGCGCAGGTTGCAGCGGTCGGTCACCGACAGGCGCAGGTTGCGCAGTGGGCGGCCGAAGCGGTCGGGTGCGGGAGGCATCGGGGGCGAAGACGATACCAGTGATGGCCGCGGCGGGAACAACCTCACTCCGGCAGTCGTGCCACCGCGGCGCGCAACCGGTCGATCGCGGCCTGGGTCGGGCGATCGCCGGCGACCGGATCGATCGGCGGCAGCGCCAACTCCAGCATGCGCTGCAGCGCGGCCGCTGCCGCATTGCGCAACGGCTCCTTGGTGTCGTCCGCGGCCAACAAGGTCACCAGCTGCTGGCCGACGGCGCGGCGCGGCTTGCGCACCATGGCGTTCCACAGGGTGGTCGGGATCGGCCACTGGCGCAGCGCCTGCGCCAGTTCCGGGCCACCGCGGCGCACCAGGTCGAGTGCCTGCGGGTCGACGCTCGCCGCCTGCGCCTCGGCGGCGCGCACCACCGCGGCGATGTCCCGGTCGAACTCGCGACCGAACGCCAGCGTCAGCACGCGCTGCAGCACGCGGTCGCGCGCGTCCATGCTCTCGCTGAGGCCTTTGCCCGCTTCGGCGATGCGCGCGAAGGCGTCGTGCGTGTCGAGGCCCGCATCGCGCGGCGAGGTCACCAGCGTGTGCACGAACGACCGTCCGTTCTGCGCGAAGGCGCGGACCTCCGCGAGCAGCTTGCCGAAGTCCGCCTCGTGCGGCGGGGCGTCGCCCGCGAGCACGATGATGCGCCGCGCGGTCGGCCGCCAATCCTGCGCGAAGGCCGCCCGCAGGCCGGCGCGCACGTCTTCGGGGCGATCGCCACCGCCGTCGGCGACGACGAACTGCATGAAGTTCACCGCGCGCCAGAAGTCGAGGCCGAGCGGGATCTGCTGCACGAGGTAGCGCTCGTTGCGGCCGCGATCGCGGAACGTCACGAGGCCGATGCGCGCGTCGGGCACCAGCGCCTGCAGCACCGCCAGCATCTGCGAGATCGACGAACGCGTGTCGTCGATCATGCGCGTCATCGAGCCGGTGCTGTCGAACACGAACACGATCTCGAGCCCGCTGCGGCGCAGTTCGCTGACGGTCTTCTGGAAGCCACCGGAGCCGATCGAGCCGCCGGCGTCGCCGGAGCCGGTGCCGCCGGCGCGCGGTGCCGCGGGCGCCGCGACGCGCATGCGGGCGAGGCTGGCGGTGGGATCGACGTCCCGCGGCCGCGAGCCGTCGAGCAGTTGCGCGGCGATGTCGTCGGGCTGTGGTGCTGCCGGTGCTGCCGGCGGCTCGAACGACACCGGCTCGGTCTCGCTGCGCACCTCGGGCGGGACCTGCTGCACCGGGTCCGTCGGCGGCAGTTCGCCAGCGAGGTCGATGTGCACCGACGCATGCTGGTCGCCGCTCGGCTGCACCATCGGCAGCAGCCACCAGGCGAGCAGCAGCAACAGCACGTGCAGCGCCACCGACAACGTCAGCCACGGGGCGCGGCGCAGTTCCTGGGCCAGCAGTTCCTGCAGCGTCTCGCCGTCCACGCGCCGCGAGTGCACGACCGCGTGCGCCACGGCCCCGAGCCGCCGCGCCTTCGCGGCGGCCTGCAGCGCCGGGATCGGCACGATGGCGGCGCTGCCATCGTCGCGCACGATGACCATCTCGAGCTGGCCGTCGGTGAAGCGCAGCACGTCGCCCGGCACCACCAGCGTCGCATCCAGCGCCTGGCCGTTGTGCGTGGCGCCGCCGGCGAGGCTCTGCAGGAACGCGCCATCGGCCTGCACGCCGAGGCGCGCCGCGTGGGGCGCGAGCCCCGGGCGACGGAAATCGCAGTCGCTGGCGCTACCGATCAGGTAGTCGCGACCTGGCTCGAGTGCGTGATCCTGACCGCCGAGCCGCAAGGCGAGCAGGACCGGGGGGGCGTCCACGACGGGGTTGTATCGCCTCTAGCCGCCATCCCGCCGAAGTTGCGCTGGCGGGGGCTCGCGGGGAGCATCCGCCGCTTCTCCATGAGCTTGAAGATCATCGGCGGTGAGTTCGGCGGCCGGGTGCTGCGGTCGGTTCGCGGGCTCGGCACGCGACCGCTGCTCGGCCAGGTGCGCGAGGCGCTGTTCAACATCCTGCAGGACGAGATCCCGGGCGCCGTGGTCTGGGACCTGTTCGCCGGCACCGGGGCCTCGGGTATCGAGGCGCTGTCGCGCGGTGCCGCCCGGGTGATGTTCGTCGAGAAGAACGGCCGCGCCATCTCCGTGCTGCGCGACAACCTGCAGATGCTCGGCGAGGACGCGCTGTCGCGCGCCGACCTGCAGCGCGGGGACGCCTGGGATCCGCCGCGGCTGCCCGCCGACGGTGGCGAAGAGGTCGCGCCGAACGTGGTGTTCCTCGACCCGCCCTACGCGCTGGTCGCCGAGGATCCGGTCAAGTCGCTCGGCCGCGCCGGTCGCCTGCTGCAACGCACCGCGCCCGGTGGTTGCGTGGTGTTCCACTTCGAGGTGGGCGCGCTCGACAACGACGACTTCGACGACGACATCGATCTCGACCTGCGCGAGTGGGGCGGCACCGCGATCGCGCTGATGTGGCGCAAGGGCGAGGCGCCGGAGCGGCTGCAGCGGCGCTGGGCGAAGGAACGCGAGCGCGCCGGCGACGACGACGCGTAGTGCGCTGCGTGCCCCGGCCTCACTGGCCGATGACGACGCGCACCGCGTTGGTCAGGCCCTGGTAGGGCGGGAACGTGTTCGGCAGCAGGTCGAGCACCAGCGCCTGCGCGTGCAGCGCGACGCCGACGGCGCTCGGCGGCAGGTTCGCCAGCGACAGCGGTACGTCGGTCGCCAGGATCTGGGTCGGCACCAGCCAGGTCACCACCAGCTGGAACACGTCGATCGCTTCATGGCACGGCGTGCCCACGTAGGGCGGCAGGATCGACGGCGCGCCGGACGGTGCCGCGCCGGCGCTGAAGCCGATCACCGCGAACTCTCCGTAGATGCCGGTCGTGTTGCCGATCGAGTAGCCGAAGCTCGCGCTGCCGAGCAGCGGCAGCGCAGTGGTGGTGAGCGTCGGTTGGCCGAGCAGATGGTTGCCGGGCAACGCGCACGGCGTGCCATACGCCTGCACCACGGCGCCGGTGACGTTGGGTCCGTTCGGCGTCGGCGAGTTGTCGAGGAACCACTGCAAGTCCTGGAACGCGGCCGTCGCCAGCAGTTCCGGATCGCGCGCGAGGCTGCTGCCGGCAGGGATTGCCGCCGTCTGGCGGTTGGTGCTCCACAGGCCTTGCTGGATCGCCATCCACTCGCGCGGCGTGCCGTGATCGCCCCAGCTGAGCCAGTCGACGACCACGGACGGCGTGTTCATCAGCAGGTTGTTCTGCGAGTTCAGCAGGCCGAAGGCGCCGCGGCTGGCTTGCAGCGGTTCCCCGCCGAGGCCGAACAGGAAGTCGTACGGCGACGTGCCGGTCCACAGCACGCCGGGCGTGGCGTTGCCGGTCGGCGCCGATTGGTACCAGTTCACGCGCAGGAACGCGCCGGGCTGCAGCGTCGTTCCGGCCGGGAACGGCCACCAGTAGCTCTGCGGCCAGCCCGGCGTGAACGTCGCGTAGTGCAGCGACCACTGCGACAGGTTGACCGAGGTCGTGCCACGGTTCTGCAGTTCGACCCAGCGGCCGCCCGCGTCGGCGCGGACTTCGCTGAGGATCACCGCTTGGGCCGGTAGGCAATGGCACAGCGCGGCGGTGGTGAACAGTGCGGCAGCGCCGCGGTGGAGTGTCGTGATCATCGGCATCGACCGACGGGTACGTCGGCTTCCACGACAGTTCGGCAACCGACTGCTGCATTCTGCAGCGTGGCAGCCAAACGCCGACGGCGTGGCGAGCAGGCGCACGCGCCGAGCGAGGCGGCGAGGGCGCACTTCCACGAACCCGCGGTTCGTCGTCAAGCGGCGATGGGCTGCGCGTCGATAGCCACGCTGCGGCCCGGGCGACCGGTCCGCATTCCACCAGGGTCTTGCATCGTGCCGAAGCCAAACACCGGGTCCGTCGAACGCATCGTCGAGGAATTGATGGATCGCAGCCTGTCGAAGCCGGAGCGCATGCAACGCCTGCGCGAACTGGCCAAGTCGGGCGACGACGTGCCGGACGGACTGATGGAAGAGGCCCTGCGCAAGCTGATGGAGCGGCTCACGGAGTGACCGCCGACCTTCGACCCAGAAACCAATCGCTACTGCCATGAGAACAGCGTTCCTCGTTTCGTTCCTGCTCGGCGCCGCCCTGCTCCCTGCGCAAGACCGCGAATTCGGCACTGCCGTCAAGACCACCCTGACGCAGGTGCGGGCCGAACCCGACTCGTTCAGGAACGTGAAGGTCGAGTTCACGGTGCAGTTCGCGTCGCTGGGCAAGATCGCGAACCCCTTCTTCACCAAGTTCACGCCGTCGGAGTACGCGAACTTCTACACGTGGGCGGACGAGCAACCGATCTGGCAGGAGAAGCCCTACCAGGACGTCTTCGGCATGCTCTTCCTCGCGAAGACGCATCCGAAGCTCGAGACGCTGTACTCGTTGCGCCTCTACCAGCGCATCAAGGTGACCGGCGTCGTGCGCAACACCTTCCAGAACACGCCGTGGATCGAGGTCACCGAATTCGAGGTGGTCCCGGGCCAGCTCGACACGGCGGTGCTGACGCATCTGTTCCGCGGCGAGAAGCTGATGGACCAGCGCGCCTGGCAGCGCGCGATCGCCGAACTGTCGCTGGCGCCGGGTGAGGGCGTACCGCCCGCTGCCTTGGGTGCCGCGCACCGCAACCTCGGCATCTGCCTGCTGCGCATGGGCGAGCCGCAGGCCGCGATCGGCTACCTGGAGTCGGCTGCCAACATCGCCAAGCACCAGGACCTCGAGGTCGAGAACCTGCTGGCCCAGGCGAAAAACGAGCCGGAGCTGGCGCTCGACCGCACCGTCGATGCTCGCAACCTGAAGGACAGCGAGCGGCCGATGTGGGAGGCGTTCGACGGCGACAAGGGCCGCCGGCCGACCAAGGCGCCGGCGGGCAACACGATCGGGACGACCAAGCGCAGCGGCTGAAAATCGACCCGCGGCGGGGCATTGTGGCGGGTTCCTCCGCCCGATGAACCCGCCCGCCACGCCGCCGTCCGCCGTTCGCTCCCTCCGCGGGCCGTTCCGGCTCGCGCTGGCGATGCTGGTCGTCACCACGCTGACGATCCTGAAGGGCGCGATGACGACGAGCACCGGCTCGGGTCTCGCCTACCCCGACTACCCGCTGTCCGACGGGCAGCTGATGCCGGAGTCGAGCTACACGACGATCCCGGGCTTCCTCGAGCACTTCCACCGCCTGTTCGCGGCGAGTGCCGGTTTGCTGTCGCTGTCGCTGTGGCTGTGGCTGCAGCTCGGCCAGCTCGGCGATCTACGCGTGCGGCGCTGGGCCTTCGGCGGCGGCTGCCTGATCCTCGCGCAGGGGTTGTTCGGCGGCTTCGGCGTGCTGTTGAAGCTGCCGGCCTTCACGTCGGTGACGCACGCGACGCTGGCGCAACTGACCCTCGCGACGTTCGCGTACATCGCCTACCAGCTGTCGGATCGCTACCGCGCGACGGAGCCGCTGACTTCGGTGCCGACCGGCTCCGGCCGCACGCTGGCGATCATCGCGCTGCTGTCCCTGGTGGTGCAGACGGTGTTCGGCGCGATCGCGCGGCACACCAACAGCCCGCACGCCCTGTGGACGCACGTCGGCAACGCGTTCGTGGTGTTCATCATCGCGACCATCGCGACCGCGTTCGCGCAGGGTCGGCTCGGTGACACGCCCGGCATCAAGTCGCTGGTGCGGTGGCTGGTGCTGCTGCTGATCACGCAGATCGGCCTCGGCTTCGTGGTGCTCGGCGTGCGCAATCCGGCCGGCAAGACGCAGGCGAACGTCGAGAACCTGGGCACCGCGTTCACGATCTCGATGCACGTCGTGCTCGGCGCGCTGCTGACGGTGCTGATGGCGACGCTGGCGGCGCACGTGTTCCGCGCCACGCGGGCCCCGGCGAAGCGCCAGCAGGACGCGTTCGCATGAGTGCGTCACTGACCGCCCGCCTCGGCGCCTACTGGGAACTCGGCAAGCCGCGGCTGTCGGCGCTGGCGGTGTTCGCGGTGGTGGCCGGTGTCTACATGGGCTGGCCCGCTTCGCAGAAGCAGCCGCCGTTCGACCTGGTGCTGTGGACGACGCTCGGCACCTTCCTCGCCGCGATCGGCGCCGCGGCGCTCAACATGTACCGCGAGCGCCATCTCGACGTGCTGATGCATCGCACGCAGAAGCGGCCGCTGCCGACCGGCCGCCTGACGCCGCGCCAGGTGCTGGTGTTCGGGTTGGTCACGTCGACGAGCGGCGTGCTCGCGGTGCTGTTCGGTTCGTCGCCGCTCGCTGCCGACGGCTCGCGTACCCTCGGGACCATCAACTGGACCGCCGCGGCGTTGTGCGCGTCGATCGTCGTCAGCTACGTGCTCGTCTACACGCCGATGAAGGTGCGCACGCCGCTGAACACGCTGGTCGGCGCGATTCCCGGCGGGCTGCCGCCGGTGGTAGGGCACGCCGCGGTGGTCGGCCATCTGGCGATGCCGCAGGCGGTGCTGTTCGCGATCCTGTTCTGCTGGCAGATCCCGCACTTCCTGGCCATCGCGTGGCGCTATCGCGAGGACTACGCGCGTGCCGGCATGCAGATGCTGCCGGTCGTCGATCCGACCGGCCACCGCACCGCGAAGACGATGCTGCTGTATGTCGCGGCGCTCGGTCTCGCGACGATGATCCCGTTCTTCACGAAGATGGCCGACGATCGCTACCTGGTGATCTCGATCTTCCTGAACGTGCTGTTCTGCGCGCCGACGGTCTACGCGGCGCTGACGCGCTCCGACGTGGCGATGCGTGCGACGTTCCTGACGTCGATCGTCTACCTGCCGCTGCTGTTCATCACGATGGTGTGGTTCCGCAAATGATCGCCTCCTTCGACTACCGCATCCTGGCTGACGTCGACGCGACGCTGAACGCGTGCTCGTTCGTGTTCCTGGTCGCCGCACTGGTCGCGGTGAAGCGCGGCAACGTCGAGCTGCACAAGAAGCTGATCTACGTCGCGACCGCGCTGTCGGCGCTGTTCCTCGGCTGCTACGTCACCTACCACCTGAACGCGCCGCCGGTGAAGTTCACCAAGGAAGGCGCGATCCGGCCGGTCTACTTCACGCTGTTGATCTCGCACGTGGTGCTGGCCGCCGCGGTGGTGCCGCTGATCCTGCGCACGATCTGGCTCGGCATCAAAGACCGTCGCGAGCAGCACAAGAAGTGGGCGAAGGTGACCGCGCCGATCTGGCTGTACGTGTCGATCACCGGCGTGGTCGTCTACGGCATGCTGTACCACCTGTGAGCGCAGCGCCGTGGCCGACAAGCGTCGCTTCGATCTGTTCGCCGACCTCGTCACGCGCCACTTCCCTGGCTGCAAGCACGCGTTCGACGTCGCCGGTGGCCAGGGCAAGCTGAACCAGGCGCTGGTCGCGCGCGGCGTCGCGACCCGCACGTTCGACACGCGCTGGAAGCGCGCCGACGTCGACTACGCGGAGCGGCGCTTCACGCTCGACGAGCCGTGCGGCTGCGACGTGCTGGTCGGCATGCATCCCGACGGCGCGACGCGCGTCATCGTCGAGTATGCGGCGAAGCACGGGCGGCCGTTCGCGATCGTGCCGTGCTGCTCCGACAACGGCCTGAGCTACAAGCCGTGGATGCGGCATCTGGCCGAACTGGGCGAGCAGCTGGGGCTGGTGGTCGAGGAGACGGCGCTGCCGATGCAGGGGCGGGCGCGGGTGCTGCTCGGCCGGCCGCGGTGATGGATCCGTAGTTCCCCATCCGGACACGAACCCCGCGGCATGAACCGCTGCTCGACCCCGCCAGTCGCCGTTGAGCCGCGCCGGCTGCGGGCGTCGGCTCCAACGCAGGCGGGCCCATCCCGCCATTCGCCCGCCCTCAGTAGATGTCGACGCGGTAGCCGTTCGTGGTCGTGATGTCGGCGATGGTGAACGGTGGGTAGGCCACGGCGACCTGCGTCCAGAATCCTCCGGACATCATGCTCGGCGGAGCAGGGATCGTGACCTGGGGGCTGAAGGCCTCCAGGATGTCGAGCGAAGGCAGCAGCAGGCACGGCGAGAGCTGCGGAAAGGGCAACAGGGCGGGCTGGAGGTTCAGGCCGATCACGGTGATCGGCAGGGCGATCGGACCACTGAGCGGCGGCATGACGTCCAGGTTCAACCCACCATCGAAGCGCGGCATCAGCCGCTGCGAGTAGCCAGGGTCGCAACCGACGATCTGTTGGGTCGGCACGAACCGTCCGATCGGCACGATGCGGACGATCAGCAGCTGGGTGAGCGTCCCCTGCCCCATGAGGTTGGCCTGCGACTGGATGCGCACCGGCAGCGCCGCCGGTCCGATCACCACGTTCGCGGTGACGTAGGTGACTGGCGAGCCCAGGGTGAACTCGTTGCTGCCGTCGTTGCCGATGTCGACTTGCAGCGATTGCGTCCACTGCCCGACCGGTTGTGACCAGGCGATCGTGATCTGGACCTGGCAGGTGAGCGGGATCGGGTTGCTGAGAGCCAAGAGCAGATCGCCCCCTGTCAGGCTCGCCTGGGTCGGGGCAGCGGACTGTGCGATGGCCCAGTAACGATGTTCGAGCTGGACGCCCGTCTGTTGGATCGAGGTGTTCAGCGTCCAGTTCATCAACGCCTGATCGGTTCCGGTGCCGGCCTGGTAGACGAAAGCACCGCTGGTCGGAATCGGCACGGGACCACTCGGCAGCGTCGTGCTGAACGTCTGACCGTTCAGCAGCACCGAGGCCACTGCCGGATTCAGTGCAGTCAGGGTCACGTTCTGGGCAGTCAGCGTGGCGGCGATGGCGACTGCCAACAGGGGCAGCAGGCGGTTCATGGGGGCTCGTTGGTCGTGTGGTGGGGTTCGGGTCGGCGATAGCCCGTGCCGCGAAGCCCGTAACTGCTCACGGAGTTGGATATGGCGTGGTGAACGCTGCCTTGCTTGCGATGGGGGCAGCGCCTCGTGAGACCAGTGGTGTTGGTGGGGCTCCGGCGGGTCGCGCCTCGGCAAACCCCGTTGCCATGCGGGCTGGCGGCATGTTAGGGTCCCGTTCGGGTCCACCATGCTGCACACGATCCACATCCAGAACCTCGCCCTGCTCGAGCGCGCCGAGATCCGCCTCGCCGACGGCCTGACCGTGATCTCGGGCGAGACCGGCGGCGGCAAGTCGCTGCTGATCACCGCCCTCAAGCTGCTGCGCGGCGAGAAGGTGCCCGGCTCCCTGGTCCGCCACGGCGCCGACGAACTGCAGGTCGATGGCGAGTTCCGCCTCGGCAGCGGCGAACGCAGCGCGGCCGTCATCGCGCTGGTGCGCGACCTGTGCGGCGGCACCGTCGAGGACGAACTGCTGCTCGTCACGCGCATCGTCGATCGCCAGGGCCGCACGCGCGTGCGCATCGGCGGCAAGCCGGCGACGCTGACCGCGCTGCGCGAACTCGGCGCGATGCTGCTCGAGATCCACGGCCAGGGTGACTCGCGCGCGCTGATGCGGCCCGAGATCCAGTGCGAGACGCTCGACGCGTTCGCCGGCACCACGGCACTGCGGCGCGAGTTCGCGACGGAGCTGCAGGGTGCCCGCGCGGTGCAGCAGCGCCTGCGCGAACTGACCGACGGCGAACGGCAGAAGCGTCAGCAGCTGGAGTTCCTGCGCTTCCAGCACCAGGCGATGAGCGAGCTGCGGTTGCAGGAAGGTGAACTCGCCGAGCTCGAGCAGGAGCACCAGGTGCTCACCAACCTCGACAGCATGCGCGTGCAGCTGGACGAAGCGCTCGGTGCGCTGCAGGACGGCGAGAACGCGGTCGCCGACCAGGTCGGACGGGCCTTGCGCGCCGTGCAGGATGCGGCGGCGATCGATCGGCGGCTCGAGGACGCGGCGGAGCGACTCGGCCAGATCGACGAACTGGTCGCCGACGTGTGCCGCCAGCTGCAGTCCGGCCAGGCGCGGCTCGACCTCGATCCCGGCCGCCTCGCCGCGGTGCAGGAACGGCTCGACGAGATCCACGCGGCGCTGAAGCGCTTCGGGCCGACCGAGGCCGATCTGCGGCGCAACCTCGCGCGCGTGAC
>CAMAUH010000104.1 GCA_945861365.1 Candidatus Kuenenia stuttgartensis | reverse complement strand
GTGCATGCGCGATCGGGTCAGGGCACCGGGCTGCTGCGCGCCATCGCGCCGTGATGGAGGCCTGGCAGGTCGCCCGCGCGCAGCGGCGGGCGATTGCGCGCGGCGATCGTCGCGAACACACTGTGGTGGCGAGCCAGGACGGATTTCCTGTCCGAAGTTGGGCACTTCGTTCCCCTATGGGCAATGGCCAACCTCATGACGACATCACCTCGGATTCCCGAACTGTGCGCCGGCGAGGTGCTGACGCGCGATGAGTTCCACCGCCGGTACTCGGCGATGCCCCATGTGAAGAAGGCCGAACTCATCGAAGGAGTCGTCTACATGGGATCGCCAGTGCGTTTCGACCGTCACAGCCGTCCGGAGGGTGCGTTCGCGGCCTGGGTCGCGCTGTACCGAGAGTTCACGCCGGGACTGCATTCCGGCACCAACGCCACGGTGCGCGTGGACTTGGACAACGAGCCGCAACCGGACGTGCTGCTGTGCATTCCCGAGTCGGCCGGCGGCCAGTCTTGCATCAGCGTCGATGGCTACATCGAAGGGGCTCCCGAGCTGATCGTGGAAGTCGCCGCGAGTTCGGTCAGCTACGACCTGCACCAGAAGAAGGATGTGTATCGCCGCAGCGGCGTGCGCGAGTACCTCGTGCTGCGGGTGGACGACGGCGAGCTGGACTGGTTCGTGCTGCGGGCCGGCGCCTATGTGCGGCAGAGCCCGGATGCCGACGGGTTGTTGCACAGCGTGACGTTCCCGGGTCTGACGCTCGATCCAGGCGCGCTGTTGCGCGAGGACTTCGGCGCCCTGCGGCGCCGGATCGAAGTCGCGACCCGCACGGCGGAGCACGCGGCGTTCGTGCAGCGTCTGCGCGCTGCAGGCCAGGCGTGATGGGCGAACTGCTCGGTGGCCTCATCGAGCTCGTGGCGAACGCCATGCTGTCGCCGTGGTGGCGCGCCGCGTTCGGCCTCGTGCTCGGCCTGCTGACCGGCGGCATCGCCATGTGGTTCTGCTGGCCCGGTCTCCTGGCGAAGGTGCTGCTGGTGGCGTTCGCGCTGCTCGGCATGGTGCTCGGTCTGTGGTGGCACTCGCGGCGACCAGACGGCGCGGACTGAACCGTCCGCACGTTTGGTTCTTGTTCGGGTCGTCGCTACCGTGCTTCGCCATGGGCGGTTCACGGCACGAGGTCCTTGCATGGACCTGAGCGACTTCGTCAAGCGGTTGCGCAGCGGCAGCGACGACGCGCCGGGCACGCTCGACGCGATCCATGTGCAGCCGCCGCGGCCGGCGCGCATGCAGCCGTTCCCGGACTGGCTGCATCCGTCGCTGGCCGACGCGCTGCACGCGCGCGGCATCGTCGAGCTGTACGGCCACCAGCGTGAGTGCGCCGACCTGCTGCACGCGCGCCGGCACGCCGTCATCGCGACGTCGACCGCGTCGGGCAAGTCGCTCGCGTACCATCTGCCCGCACTCGACGCGGTGCTGCGCGAAGGCCTCGATGCGCGCGCGCTGTACCTGTACCCGACCAAGGCGCTGGCCCGCGACCAGATGGCGGACCTCGAGAAGCTGATCGCGGCGACCGGGCGGGCGGATCTCAACGTCGCGGTCTACGACGGCGACACGCCGCCGCAGGTGCGGCAGGCGTTGCGCGAGCACGGGGCGATGGTGCTGACCAACCCGCACATGCTGCATCAGGGCATCCTGCCGAACCACACCAAGTGGCAGGGCCTGTTCACCGGCCTGCGCTACGTCGTCGTCGACGAACTGCACACGCTGTCGGGCATCTACGGTTCGCACGTCGGCAACGTGCTGCGGCGCCTGCAGCGCATCTGCGCGCACTACGGCAGCGAGCCGGTGTTCTGCGGCGCGTCGGCGACGATCAGCAACGCCGGCGAACACGGCCGGCGGCTGTTCGAGAAGGACGTGCGCGTCGTCGACCAGGACGGCAGCCCGCGCGGCAAGAAGCACTTCCTGTTCCTGAATCCGAAGGTCGTGTCGGCGGTGTCGGGCCTGCGCGTGCCGGCCAGCGAAGCCGCGCGGCAGCTGGGTTCGGTGCTGCTGCAGAGCGAGCTGCAGTCGATCTTCTTCGCGCGCTCGCGCAACCAGACCGAAGTGCTGCTGAAGTACCTGCGCGACGACGCGACGCGCCTGCACATCGACCAGGGCAAGGTCGCCGGCTACCGCGGCGGCTACCTGCCGAACCTGCGGCGCTCGATCGAGAAGGGGCTGCGCGACGGCGCGATCCGCACCGTCGTGTCGACCAACGCGCTCGAGCTCGGTGTCGACATCGGCAGCCTCGACGTCTGCGTGCTGGTCGGCTACCCGGGCACCGTGTCGAGCCTGTTCCAACGCGCCGGCCGCGTCGGCCGCCGCACGCAGGAGAGCGCCTGCGTGCTGGTCGCGCGCAGCGGTGCCATGGACCAGTACCTGATGCAGCATCCGGGCTACCTGTTCGACGCGCCGCGCGACGCGGTCAGCATCGATCCGGACAACGCGATCATCCTGACCAACCACGTGCGCTGCTCGGCGTTCGAGCTGCCGTTCCGCGAGGACGAGCCGTTCGGGCAGGCGCCGGGCACGCGCGAAGTGCTCGAGTTCCTGACGCACGACCTCGGCGTGCTGGTGCACCAGGGCGGTCGCTACCACTACGCGGACCGCACGTACCCGGCCGAGGGAGTGAGCCTGACCGCCGCCGACATGGACAACGTGACGATCCAGGACGTCGTGTCGAAGACGATCCTCGCCGAGATCGACCGGCCGTCGGCGATCACCGAGGTCTACGAAGGCGCCATCTACGGCCACCAGGGCGACACGTGGCTGGTCGAACGCTTCGACTACGCGGCGCGGCGCGCGTTCGTGCGGGCGGTCGACGCCGACTACTACACCGAGGCCGACACCGAGACCGAGGTCAAGATCCTGCACCTCGACGAGCAGCGGCAGCACGCCAACTACACGGCGCACCGCGGCGGCGTGCACGTCAGCACGCTCGCGAAGGCCTTCAAGAAGATCAAGTTCTACAGCCGCGAGAACGTCGGCACGGGAGCCATCAATCTGCCGCCCGAGGAGTTCGAGACCGAAGCGTGTGCGCTGGTGCTGGCGCCCGAACTGGTCGCGCGCCTGGGCCTGCAACGCGGTGGCGAAGCGAGCTGCCTGCAGGGCATCGGTGAACTGCTGCAGGGCCTCGTGCCGCTGTTCGTGCGCGTCGATCCAGGCGACGTGCGCGTGCTCGCCGAAGCGCTGCAGCCGCACTTCCAGGCGCCGGCGCTGCTGCTGTACGACCGCGTGCCGTGCGGCGTCGGCCTCGCCGAGCGCATCTTCCACAGCCACCGCGAGATCCTCTCGGCGGCGTTGCAGCAGGTGCAGCGCTGCAGCTGCCGCAGCGGCTGTCCATGCTGCGTCGGGCCGCAGGCCAGCCTCGGCGCCCGCAGCAAGGGCGTCGCGTTGACGATCCTGCGCGCGATGCTCGACGACACCGCCGTTGCCGCCACGAGCGCTGGCGCGAAGGAGCCCGATGGTCACGCCGAATCGTGATCTGTTGGCGCGCGCGTTCCGCCGCCCCGGCGCGCCGCGCGTGCCGGCCGATGCCGGCGACGGCGAGGGCATGCGCGCGTTCCTGCTGCGGCGCCAGCAGCAGTTCCAGCAAGCCCCGCGGCTGCCGGTCGTGCTGCCCCCGGCCGACGAACTGCACACCGCGCACGGCGTGCTGTGGCGGCGCGAGCTGCGCTACCCGCTGGGCTCCGGCCACGGAGCGGTGACGTTCGCGGCGCTGCGCGCGCTCGATGGCGAACGAGTGGCGCAGCTCGGCAAGGACCCGGCGTTGGCGACGCTGCGGCCCGAGCAGTGCCTGTTCCTCGACACCGAGACCACCGGCCTTGCCGGTGGGGCCGGCACGGTGGTGTTCGCGTACGGGCTCGGCTTCGTGCAGGGCGACGAGCTGGTGGTGGAGCAGTTGTTCCTGCGCGACTTCGGCGAAGAGCCGGCGATGCTGCAGCACGTGGCGCAGCGCCTTTTGCAGTTCCCGGTGCCGGTGACGTTCGTCGGCAAGAGTTACGACCGCCACCGCATCGCCGCGCGGCTGGCGATCTACAAGGTGCAGGCGCCGGTGCTGACGCCGGTACACCTCGACCTGTACCACGTGGTGCGGCGGCTGTACGGCAAGCAGTGGCCCGACGCGAAGCTGCGCACCGCCGAGGAACGCCTGCTCGGGTTGACCCGCCACGACGACCTGCCGGGCAGCGAGGCGCCGGCGGCGTTCCTCGACTGGATCCGCGATCGCACCGGGCCGGTCGATCGTGTGCTCGAGCACAACCGGCTCGACGTGCTGAGCCTGGCGGCGTTGCTCGGCGTGCTGGCGGGCTGCGGAAAAACCTGAACCTCGCGCGACGGAACGGCCCCGCGGCGGCGTCTCTCCGGTGTTCCGAACGAACCCGAACCCGAACGAGGCACCATGATCCGCTCGCTGTCCATCGCCCTGCTGCTCGCGCTGCCGCTGCTCGCGCAGGATCCCGCAATCGCCAACCCCGCCGCGACGCCGCGCCCGAAGCCGCCCGCGATCACCGTCAGCGTCAGCTTCGCCGGCGGCACGCTCGGCCAGTTCGTCGACCTGCTGCGGCACCAGGAGCCGAAGGCGAACATCCTCGTCGCGCCGCCGGCGCTCGAGGCCGTGCTGCCCCGGCTCGAGTTGAACGGTGCCGGCATCGAGCAGGCGCTCGAAGCGGCCTGCTCGGTCGCCGAGAGCGCGTGGCTCGTGCGCGTCAAGGAGTTCAGCGGCGGTGGCGCTCCGGTGTTCTCGATCCTGGTCGCCGAGCGGCAGTCCCCGCCGCGCTCGTCGTCGCCCGCGGCGGGGGGCCGCACGCAGGTCTGCTCGCTGGTGCAGCTGACGAACGATGCCGACAAGGGCATCGGCATCAAGGTCGAGACCGTGCTGTCGGCGATCGAGGCCGCCACCGAAGGCCAGTTGACGCTGCGCTTCCATCGCGACAGTGGCCTGCTGATCGTCCGCGGCGCCGACGAGCAGATCCTCGTCGCGCGCGAGGTGCTGTCCGAACTGGAGAACGACGTGAAGCGCAAGCGCAGCGAGGCGCTGCGCAAGGCGGGCGTGTCGCCTGCCGACGGGCCCGGCCAGAGCGCCACGAAGTAGGTGCGGCATGCCGGACACGCCGCCACGCGCGCCGCTCCCAGCGGTCGACAGCGTCGCTCTCGCCAAGGCCATCGCGGCCGGCAGCGAGGCGGCGTTCGCGGCGTTCTACGCGGCATGGTTCCCGGCGACGCTGGCGCTGGCGCGCGCGTCGAGTCGGCGCGACGAAGCGTTCTGCCTCGACGTGGTGCAGGACGTCATGCTGCGGGTCGCGAAGAAGCTGCCGGCGTTGGTCGAGGAACGCGCGGTGCGGGCGTGGATGTCGACCGCGGTGTTGCGCGCGATCAGCGATCGGCTGCGGGCCGAACGGCGCCGCGCAGCGCGCGAGCGTGCCGTCGCGGCCGAGGCCGTGGTCGATCCCGACGCGGAGCCTTGGCTACAGCTGGCGATGGGTGAGCGGCAGCAGTGGCTGTCGGCGCGCGTGCGCGAGTTGCCGGCGAGCGACCAGGCGCTGTTGTGGGCGCGCTTCGACGACGGCGATTCGGTCGCCGCAGCCGGAGCGCGCCTGGGGCTCGGCGACGATGCGGCGCACGGACGGTTGCGCCGGGTGCTGGAACGATTGCGGCGTGCTGCCGCGGAGTGGTTGCATGCTTAGTGCGAACGAACCCGATCTGTCCATTCCGGCCGCTGCGTGCATGCGCGAGCGCCTGCCGGGCCTCTTGGCCGTCGTGCGCGCGCGGCGGCGCCGGCGGCAGGCCGTGCGGGCTGCGCTGCTGGTGGTTGCCGTGGGCGTCGCGGCGGCGCCGTGGTGGTGGCGCCCGCCGGTGCAAGCACCCGCTACCGCGCCGATCGCCAAGCTCCCGAAGTGGACCTTCCTGGTCGACGATCCGACCGTGGTCGCGCGGTATGAGGTCCACGTCACCGTGCGGGCCGAGTGGTTCCTCGCCGACGACGAGCAGCTGCGTGTGCTGCTCGCGGCGGACGATCGCGACGCCGGCTTCGTGCGCACCGGCGGACGGCTACTGGTCAGCCGGGACGCGGTCGACCCGTTCCCGCAGCCGCAGCCGTGATCCGCTTCGCTTTGGCACCGGATCGAAGTCCGGTTCGGTGAACGGATGGCAGCGGCACAGGCGCCGCACCGACAGCCAGCTGCCGCGCAGCGCGCCGTGCTCGAGCAGTGCATGCAGCGCGTATTCGGAGCACGTCGGCCGGAAGCGGCACATCGGCGGCTTCCACGGGCTGATCACCTTGCGATACAGCCACACCGGCAGCGCCAGCAGCCACTTCATGGCCGGCGCCGCCGTTCGTCGCCCTTGTGCAGCGCGCGTTGCGCCAGCTGCACCAGTTCGCTGCGCAGTTCCGCCAACGGGAAGTCGTCGGTGCGCACGCGCGGGATCAGCACCAGGTCGGCCTGTTGCGGCAGGCGCGCGTTCTCCAGGCGGAACGCTTCGCGCAGCAGCCGCTTCAGCTTGTTGCGCCGCACGGCGCCGCCGTGGTCCTTGCTGACCGAGACGCCGAGCCGCGGTCCGGCGATCGGCGACGGTCGGCGCGGCAGCAGCACGACCGTCAGCCACTGGCCACCGGCGCGGCGACCGCGGGCGTAGACGGCGCGGAAGTGCTGCTGCGAGCGCAGCCGCTGGGCCACGCCGAGCGTCGCCTTCTTGGGCACGTCCACTACTTGATGGCGCGGTGCGCGAAGGCGACCTGGTCGGCGCTGGTCGGCAGCGAGGTCGTCTGCAGGAAGCGCAGGAAGTCGCGGCGCGCCTCGTCCTGCTTGCCGAGCTCGAGCAGCACGCGGCCGCGGTTGTAGTAGTCGGTGCTGCGCTGCGGATCGATCTCGAGCACGCGGTTCAGCTGCGTCAGCGCGCTGTCGTAGTTCTTGCGGTCGAAGTGGAAGTCGGCGACCAGCGAGCGCACTTCGAGCTCTTCGCTCTTCAGCTCGGCCAGCGTGCGCATGCGCTCCGCTTCGAAGTCGACGCTCTTCGCGTCCTGCACCTGCTTGGCGACCGAGTCCTTCGCCTTCTGGCTCTGCAGCAGGAACTGCTCCGCCTCGGCCGTGAACACGGCGTCCTCCTTGCGCAGTCCGGCGATCTGCATGCGGTGGTTGTGGGCGAAGCGCAGGATCTCGCCGCGCTCGATCAGCACGCCGAACAGGTCCCACGCCTGCTGCAGGTCCGCCGTCGCCAGGGCTCGCTCTGCCGCAGCTTGTTCCTGCAGTTCGCCGGCGACCTTGGCGTCCGGGGTGCGCTGGGCATCGCCTTCGGCGCGGATCGCCGCGCCGAGGTGGCGCTGGCCCTGCTTCTGCAGCGCCTGGCCGTAGTACAGCAACACGCTGGGCTCGTGGCGCGAGTTGGAACGCTGGTCGTGCACTTCGGCCAGCACCTTGGTCGCCTCGTCGAGCCGCTTGTGGTCGGTCGAGCTCGCGGTGCCGCTGGCGCGCAGCAGGATGGCGCCCTTGATCGCCTTCAACTTGTAGTCGTCGGGTTCGAGCTCCAGGCCCTTCTCGCACTGGATCATCGCCTGGTCGAGGCGGCTGCCTTCGAAGTACAGCGCCGCGTTGCGCTGGTAGCTGGTCAGCTTCGTGCGCTCGTCTTGCGCGAGGGAGCTGCAGGCACACAGCAGCGACAGGAGGGCGAGAGATCGCATCGTTTCGACGGGAGGGGCTTTGGTCTGGCAGCGCTGCGGAGGGCGGGCCGCAACGGCTCGGGGTCTGGTCGGGTGGCGGAGGATACGCGTCGATGCCTGGGCAGACCAGCCGGGCCGCGGCGTTCGTCGACGCCCTGAACCGCACAGCCGGGGTGGCGATGTTGGTGCCGCACCGCAGTTGGAGGTAGGAGGTCGTGACGCCCCGTTGTCGCGGGCCGGGAGTGCAGTAGCCTGCGCCCCCCTCTCCCGTCTGCCGAGCCCATGAAGCGACCCTCTCCTTCGCGCCGTTCGTTCTTGAAGACCTCCGCGGCGACCGCTGCCGCCCTGACCACCAGTGGTTCGCTGAGTGCGCTGCAGTCGGCGCCGGCGGTGCACCAAGGCGGCGGGCAACTGAAGATCGGCATCGTCGGGGTCGGCGGCCGCGGCAGCGGTGCGGCGGTCCAAGCGGTCACCGCACACCCGGAGAACATCCTGGTCAGTGCTGGCGATGCGTTCGCCGACCGGCTCGAGAGCGGCCTCGCCGGCATCGAGGAGACGCTGACGGAGAGCAAGCGCAAGGCGCAGTTCCAGGTGACCAAGGAGCGCCGCTTCGTCGGCCTCGACGCGATCGACCAGGTGCTGAACAGCGGCGTCGACGCGGTGCTGCTGGCTTCGCCGCCGGGCTTCCGGCCGATGCAGATCGAGAAGGCCGTCGCCAAGGGCGTGCACGTGTTCGCCGAGAAGCCGATCGCGACCGATGCGCCGGGCGTGCGCCGCGTCGCCGCCGCCTGCGCGCTCGCGCGGCAGAAGGGCCTGTCGATCGTCAGCGGCCTCTGCTACCGCTACCACGACGCGCGGCGCGCGGTCGTGCAGCGCCTGCAGGAAGGCGGCATCGGTGAGATCCTGGCGATGCAGGGCAACTACGTCACCGGCGAGCTGTGGAGCTTCCCGCGCCAGCCGCAGTGGAGCGAGCTCGAGTGGCAGCTGCGCAACTGGCTGTACTACCCGTGGCTGTCGGGCGACCTGATCGCCGAGCAGCACATCCACACGCTGGACGTGATGGCGTGGATCAAGCGCGACGTCTATCCGCGCGCCGCGGCGTCGCTCGGCGGCCGGCAGAAGCGCACGGACTCGCAGTTCGGCACCATCTACGACCACTTCGCGACCATCTACGAGTGGGAGGACGGCACCCGCGGCTACAGCTACTGCCGGCAGCAGAACGACTGCTGGCGCGACGTCAACGAGTACATCGTCGGCACCGAAGGGCGCGCGAACGTGTTCCAGAGCACGATCACCGGCAAGAACGAATGGCGCTTCCAGGGCAAGGTGCGCGACATGTACCAGGCCGAGCACGACGAGATGTTCGCTGCCCTGCGCGCCGGCAAGCGCATCGACAATGGCGACTACATGTGCAACAGCACGTTGATGGCGCTGATGGGCCGCATGGCCGCCTACACGGGCAAGCGCGTCACGTGGGATGAGGCCCTGAACAGCCAGGAAGTGCTGATGCCGGACCTGCTGGCGTGGGATGCCGAGCCGCCGAAGTCCGTCGTCGCGGTGCCGGGCATCACCAAGTTCATCTGATGCCACGGCTGGGGCCTTCCAGGCACGAAGGCCCGCAATGGGACCATCGAAGGCCCGGTGCGAACGACGGCTCGCTTCGGGCCGGGCGCCCCAGCCGGGCGCCGGTGCCGGGTGGGGTATGGTTGGTTCGTGCTGACCACCCAGGAAGAAGTTGTGGCGAGCGAGTCGGTTGCCGCGGCGGAGGAGCAGCGGTTGCAATCCGACCGCCGCCGCCGGCCGACGCCGATGTTCAGCCGCTACGTGCTGTGGGGCGGTCGGCGTCGCGATGTGCGGCGGGCTGACGAGCGCGAAGGTGCGTTCGTCGACGTGCACGGCCCGCGCCTGTTCGCGCTGGTGCTGGCGATCCTGGCGCTGAACCTGCTCGATGCGTGGTTCACGTTGGTGTTCCTGTCGCACGGCGGCAAGGAACTGAACCCGATGGTGCAGATGGTGCTCGATCTCGGCGGCCACCCGCTGCCGTTCCTGTTCCTGAAGACGTTCGGCATCGGCGTGCTGTGCGCCTACCTGACGCTGGCCAAGAACTTCCGCAGTGCGCGCATCGGCCTGTGGATCGTGTTCGGGGGCTACAGCGTGCTGCTCGGTTGGCACCTGTACCTGCTGACGCTGCTCGGCATGGCCGAGTGAGGTGCTGGTCGCGCCGGCTCGGCGCTGCATGATGACGCGCATGCACGCGCGCATCGGTCCGCACGGTGAGGTCACGCGATGCGCGTGATGCGCATCCTGACGCGGCCCAACGTCGGTGGCCCGACCGGCCAGGCGATCGCGCTGTGGCACGCATTCGCTGCACAGGGCGTGCCGACGCTGCTGGTCACCGGCTCCGTCGACGGCAGCGAAGCGATGTTGGCGCCGGCGGCGCAGGGCGTGCCGGCGCTGGACTTCGATGCAGCGCTCGCAGCCGGACCGGCGGCGAGCGGTTGGGTCACGTTGCCGGGGCTCGCGCGCGGCATCGCGCCGTTCGCCGATCGCGCGGCGGCGGCGGCCCTGCGGCAGTTGCTCGCGGCGCATCGGCCGGATGTGGTGCACACGCACACCAGCAAGGCGGGCTGGCTCGGGCGCACGGCCGCGTTCGCGGCGGGCGTGCCGGTGGTCGCGCACACGTTCCATGGCCATGTGCTGCAGGACTACTTCGCGCGGCCTTTGGCCTGGCTGCTCGGCCGGCTCGAACGGCGGCTCGCTGCGCGCACGCAGCTGCTGTTCGCCGTCAGCCCGAGCTGTGCGGACGAACTGGCGGCAGCTGGCGTCGCCGACCGCGACCGTTTCGTCGTGGTGCCGCCGGCGGTGCGCGCGCCAGCACTGCTGTCGCGCGCGGC
>CAMAUH010000103.1 GCA_945861365.1 Candidatus Kuenenia stuttgartensis | reverse complement strand
CATCACTTCTCCGGGTTGCGTAAAGCGCCAGATACCGAAGCTCCCCGACACGTACAGCTCCTTGTGGGCATCGCCGTTCAGATCCGCGACGCGAATCGAGTTGTAGAAGCCAGCAGCACCAGGCACGTGGGTTCGCCACCGTTCCTGCCATGTTGCAGCGTCCATCACGATCACGTCGCCCGTCAACGTCGTCACGACCAACTCGTCCACCTGCGGCTGCGGCGACGGCTCCTCGATAAGGTTGGCTACGCAGAGGCCGACTACGCCATAGCCGCCTCGGGACGTGATGCCCGGCGCAAGCGCCAGGCTGCTCTGCAGATTGATCGCAGAACCACCCACGGCCCAACTCAGCCGGTGCAATTCACCTGTTGCGACTTCACTGTCTGCGAGCGATCCCTGCCCAGCAGTGGCATACGCGGCAGGTCGAGGAGTCGGGCGATACAACGTTCCGAACCAGATTGTCAGGTCCCCATTGACGGACTGCCGAACCGCCATGGCACCACCGCCATAACCAAGGTCTGGGGTGCTTGCGATGTCGATCGGCGTGCCACCGATCGAGTGAGCCTGGCTCAAAGGCGTCCCCAAGTCGCTCGGCTGCAAGCTGAGGATGCGGACACTGCCACCGGGGCAACCGAGCACAACGGCGCGCCTGCCATCCGGCAGCATGAAGCCCTGAATGGCCTGGTGCGTCATGATGGGCGTCGCCGTCACCGTGCTACGCAGTTCGAGGTAGCCGACCCTGTCTGCTGGGGAACTCTGCGTTGTCTCGTTGGTCGAGGCCCACAGAGCCGTCACGGGCCAACTCGGGCTACTGCTCGGGACCGGAAATCGCATACCCTCCACGAGGTTTCCCCAATCCCCTCCGGACGACCACTGCCAGACTTCGCGGCCGTTAGTCGAATCATCAAGCACACAGCCCGCCCAGGCATGTACGACGAAACCATTCCATGATAGTGACGTCGTGCGGAACCGATCCCAGTTGTCATGCAAGTAGTAAGACGTTCCGGCCTTTTCATATGCAACGACAATGGGGTTGATGGGGCACCACGGATTCGGTTGCAGCTTGGTTCCCTGGCCCAGGAGTGGCGACTGTAGCTCGAGCCGCAAGGCCGGCCAGCTCCCTACCGACGGCGGAATCACCGTACCTGTCGCAGTCCGATTCCCGAGATCGCTCCAACCCCGGGCGCCAACCGCCTCCCCCTGGATGTCCTTCAGCACAACGCCCCCCGCGCCATTGACCTGCCAGTATCCGCCACGCTGGTCGAGCAGATGCAACTGCGTCACGTCTCCCGCTTGCTGCGTCATCGCCCAGGTCGACGACATGCACTGGTTGGTACGCGGCTGAACCTGTGAGTTGGCGCCGCCGACATTGGCCAGGTAGTACGCTGACCCGAGAGTGGAGCCAGCTGCCGCAATGTCGTTGATGTGCAGCCACATCAGGGCGCCAGATTGCGTCGCGACCACAACTTCTTCCGCGTAGGGTCCCGTGCTGCCCGTCAGGCCATTGTCGATCAGGTCGCCTACCACAATCGCATTCGCCTGGCGCCCGAAGGGCACGTACGCGTTGCCGGTGGCCTGATTCGTCAGGAACAGGAACTTCTCGCCGACTGGCGCACCCGAGTCGTCGAGCAGATGCAGCCGATCCCGATACAGAACCAAAAGGTGATCCCCTGGAGGCTCGACAGAGCTCGCATTGAGTTGCGAGGTGTCCGTATGGCAGGTCGCGATGTCCGTGCCACCTCTCCCCGCAAGGCCTGGGGCCAGCTGTGCGGCGAAGGGCTTGGTGATCATGGTGCCGGGCACATATGCACGCACCGCCACCGTCCCGTAGGAGTCTTCGTCGCCAGTCCAAGTTGCGACGATCCCCTCCTGCACCGTTCCGTCGAGACGACACCGCATCAGCTCGATGTCGAGTGGCTGCCCCTGACTCGGCGAGTCGAGATCGGGGTCATTGCTGGTCACATGCTCTTGCAGCCGCCTCGGGATCGGCCGCGAGGCCGCAGCCAGGGTCGGCATGCTCGTCGCATTGGTGACCGTCGAGAAATCGACCTCCGCCACGACACCGCGGTTGGACAGTACGGCAACGGTGCCCGTCTTGCTGATCACGAAGTCGACAATGCCGGGCTCCGGCCATTCATAGAGCGGAACTGGCGGCCCCGAGCCGTTGCCCAGGCTGTAGAAGACGAGGCCGCCGTGTACCGACGCGAACACGAGCTCCGAGCCGCCGTTGAAGGTGCTGGGCAGCACGTCGGCAAACTTCATGTGGTGCGGCTGCGCAACCTCCCAGGGCAGTTCGACCGAGCGGCCCGGCAACTCGTTCAGGTTGTTGTCCAGCACGAAGAGATGGCGGCGTGAGCCGACCACGATCGTGCCGCCGGGTCCTGCCGCCAAGGCTCACGCGTCCAGCCCGAGGCTCTTAGGGCGACCATTGGCGTCGTGGGTCTGCGCCACCTTGACCAGTCGGTGCCGCATGCCCGCAGTCAGGTCGACCGCAAACGCGGTGACGACGCCCTCGGCACCTACGACGTACACACGCCCGGCGCTGATCAGGATCGACTCCTTCGTACCGAGCCAGGTCCCGGCTGCGCCCGGCTGCACACGGTTGAACCATGTGGCGTCCTCGGCCAGCAGCGAGTTCGACGTCGCCATGGCCGTGCCTTTGCGACCGAGCGCCCATTCATGTGGGTCGTCGAGCCCACGCAACTGCGCCGGACCCGCTGGGCGGTCTTCGGACGGGATCGGGGCTGGCACCAACGGCTGGGTCGGTGCCGCAAGCTGTGCTGTTCGATTGGCAATCGCTGCCAAGATCACTTCGTGGATCACCTTTTGGGCGTAGTAGGTCGGAGTGTTGGTGTACGGATTCACCGTCTGGTTGCCGGCGTCGTGGCAAGCAAAGCGAGTCACCGACCACGACAACTTGCTGCTGATGCCCCAGCCCGCAGGGTTGCTGACCGGACTCTGGCCGTGGTCGAGCCACGCACCCTGGTTCGCCACGGCAACCCAGTCAGTGCCGGTAGAGGTGATGTCCTCGTCGGCGACGCGGAAGCAGGACGGCCGATAGGCCTGGTTGCGCGCCTGGCGGCGCAGCAGCGAGATGTCGTGGATCCACTTGCCCTGGTTCCAGGTGTAGCGGCCCCAATTCATGAAGTCCCACTCGGTGACCGTGGCGCCCTTCTCGGGCAACCCGGCGAGGCGTGAGTAGGCAAAGCCCAGATCGTGCTCGCCGAACAGCCGCTGGATGCTCGGGTTGATCACCTCGGCGTAGGTGCCATGCACCTTGTCGGGGTGGCGCATGGCCGCCCACATCGACTGGTGCCCGCCGTTGGACCCACCGATGAACACGACGACCACCCGCTGCTCGATGTCCTGGGCCGATAGGAAGGCTGGATAGAGAGGATTGCGGGCATCCGGTTGTTGCAGCATCAGCAAGACGGCCTGCCGGAGCTGCATGTTGCGCTGTTCGTTCAGGGTCGTCTGGCGGCCGGGCATGCTGCAGACGGCGTATGCAGAAATGGGCCAGTAGGTGGCACCGTTCGACGTGGCAGTTGCCACGGCGTCCGCGGCAAACGCGGCCCTCTTGACGTCTGCCTCCGATGTATTGGCCTGGAAGTTGGCGAGACTCCGGGTGCCTGACAGCTCCGGGCGCACGAGGCCATCGGGGCTGAAAAACCCCTCGTAGACGTTCCAGGGCAAGACACGCCCCTGATGGTCTTTCGGGAAAGCGGTGCTTTCCCAGTTGTTGATGACCACCACGATCTTCTGCGTCGGGCCAGGACCAGCGATCGGCGCGAACACCTCGAACGCACCCTGGTCGACGTAGGTTCCGTTGCCGAATGGGCCCTGCCCTGCACCAAGCTGGCCATACAGAGGATGGGTGTCCGGCAGATTGTTGTTAGGGCGCAGATAGCCCACGAAGTTGCGGATCGCCGCCCCACTGCTGGGGTTGATGGGATTGGTCCAGGTCCAAGATGTCCAACCACGAGTCGTGTGGATGTCAGAGGGCGTCAAGCCATCCCCACTTTCTTCGTTGAACCAGCCACCCTGGTCCTCGTCAGCGCCTGCCGTCGTGAAACCCTCGCCATGGTTCCACTGCCCGTCTGGATACTGAAAGAGCGGCGAAGTGCCATTGAGCTGCGTGGTCGAGGTCGTCGGCGCCATCGTCTCATGCACGCGGCGCGTTGGCAGCGGCTGCACGGGCGACGGCACCTGCGCAACCAAAGACGTGGCCACGAGTGGCGCCACGGCCAGAGTGCGAGCCGCGGTCAGTCGAACGGAACCTGTGTGTGTCTGTGGTTTACGCGACATGCATAACCCCCCTTCGTGAGTTCAGAATCGGACGATAACGCAGACGTTCGATCCATCAAGCCCCCACGCCAGGGGATCAAGGGGCCTGGGCGCATGAGCTTGGACATGCGCACCGCACCGAAGCAGCACCCTCGCACCCACCGCCATGCCGCGGCAGCATGGCGCGATGCCCTCGCTCGCGGTCCTGCTGGCCATCTGCCTCGTCGTGTTCTGGCTCGCCCACCGCGTCTACGGCCGCCTGCTGGCGCGCTGGTTCGGCCTCGACGCCGCCACCGTCACCCCGGCCCACACGCACCGCGACGGCGAGGACTTCGAACCCACCCAGCGCTTCTACCTGCTGTCGCAGCACTTCTCGGCGATCAGCGCCGCCGGCCCGATCGTCGGCCCGATCATGGCGGCGACCGCGTTCGGCTGGCAGCCGGCGTTCTGGTGGATCGTGCTCGGCTGCATCTTCATCGGCGCGATGCACGACTTCGCGTCGCTGGTCGGCTCGGTGCGCCACGGTGCCTGTTCGATCGCGCAGATCCTGCGCCAGTACCTCAACCCGCGCAGCTACGCCGCGTTCATCCTCTACATCTGGCTGGCGCTGATCCTCGTCATCGTCGCGTTCACCGATGCGACTGCGAGTGCGTTCACCACCGCCCTCGACGTCGCGGTGCCGGGCGCCGATGGCGCGCGCGTCGCCGTCGACGGCGGCGGCGTCGCGTCGAGCTCGATGCTGTATCTCGCGCTCAGCGTGCTGATGGGCGTCGTCGTGAAGTTCCTGCGCCCGCCGCTGTGGCTCGTCACGGCGGTGTTCGTGCCCGCGGTCGGCGTCGCGATCTGGCTCGGTCCGCAGTGGCCGATCGCGCTGCGCGCCGACGGCCCGATCCCGTCGCTGTATTGGTCGTGGCTGATCCTCGCCTACTGCGGCATCGCGTCGGTGCTGCCGATGTGGCTGCTGCTGCAGCCGCGCGGCTACCTCGGCGGCTTCTTCCTGTACCTGACGCTCGGCGGCGGCCTGCTCGGCCTGTTCTGGGCGAACCCGGCGATCACGTGGCCCGACTGCACCGGCTTCACCGCCGCGAACGGCCAGAGCCTCGTGCCGTTCCTGTTCATCACCATCGCGTGCGGCGCCTGCAGCGGCTTCCACGGCCTCGTCTGTTCGGGCACCACCAGCAAGCAGATCGACCGCGAACCCGACGCGCACCTGGTCGGCTTCGGCGGCATGTTGCTGGAAGGCGTCGTGGCCCTGCTGGCGCTCGCGTGCGTGATGCAGTTGACGCCGGGCAGCGAGCTGGCGAAGGCGACCGCCGACAAGATCTTCGGCGTCGGCATCGGCTCGTTCCTGCACCAGTTCGGCGTGCCGCTGCAGTTCGCGGTGACGTTCGGCATGCTGGCGTTCGCGACCTTCGTCTACGACACGCTCGACGTCGCGACGCGGCTTTCGCGTTACCTGTTCACCGAGTTCACCGGTTGGAAGACGCGCACCGCCGGCATCACCGGCACCGTCGTGTCGCTGGCGCTGCCGGCGTGGGTCGTCGCGCAGACCGTCACCGATGCCAGCGGCAAGGTGGTGCCCGCCTACCGCGTCGTGTGGCCGCTGTTCGGCTCGATCAACCAGCTGCTGGCGGGGCTGACGCTGGTCGGCTTGTCGCTGTGGCTGGCGCGGGCGGGCAAGGGCACCGCCGTGCGGCTCGCGGTCGGCGTGCCGATGGTGTTCATGATGGCGATGACGGTGACGGCCTTGGTGATGCAGATCCGCGACGCGACCAATCCCGTGCTGCGCGTCGTGGCGATCGTGCTGCTCGCATTGGCAGTGTGGGTGACGACCGAAGCCGTGGTGGCATTGCTGCGGTCGCGCCCGCGCAGCGCGCAGCCGGGCCTTGCCTGAACGGGCGGCCGAGCGCCGCTCAGTTTTGCGGACCGTGACTCCCGATAGCAGGGGCAGTTCGTTCCCCCTGCCCGATCCAAAGCCAGGAGTCCACCCATGCACCGGTTCGCCCCCTTCGTCGCCGCAGCGGCCGCGCTCATCCCGAGCGCCACAGCCCAGCTCTCCGTCGTCCTCCCCAACGGCTTGGCCACCGCCGAAGGATCGGGCAACAACAACTTCCCGTGGGGCCGTGGTGGCGCCGGCATCCTGATGCAGGCGATCTACGACAGCTCGCACTTCACCGCGCAGGGCATCACGTACCCGATCATGATCCATGGGGTGCGTTGGCGACCGAACACCGGCGCCGGTCTGGCCTCCACGAACTTCCCGACGCCATGCTCGATCCGCATGTCGACGAGCCCGGTCGACTGGAGCGCCGTGACCACCACGTTCGCGAACCAGCGCGGCGCCAACGAGACGCTGTGCTTCCAGGGCCCGGTCACCTTCCCGGCCCAAGCCGCGGCCCCTGGTCCGACGCCGTTCGGCATCAACACCCCGCTGACCACGCCGTTCCTGTACGACCCGAACTTCGGCGACCTGAACATCGAGACCGACCTGCCGATCCAGGTCGGCTACCTCGGCGGGACGCCACAGCTCGACGTGCACACCGTCGTCGGCCAGGCCAACGCCTCGCGCGTCTTCTGGACGACCGGCTACTCCGGCGGCTACCCCGGCACGGTCGGCACCGGCTTCTCCCTGAATCACGCCGTCGTGATCCAACTCGACTACTCGCCCGCACCCGGCCTGTTCGCCAGCTTCACGGCGGATGTCACCAGCGGCGCCTCGCCACTGGCAGTGAACTTCACCAGCTCGAGCTTCACCAGCGATCCGGGTGGCATCACCAGCTACGCGTGGGACTTCGACGGCGACAGCATCGTCGACAGCAACGTGGCGAACCCGGCCTTCACCTACACCGGCTGCGGCAACTTCAACGTCTCCCTGACGATCACCGACGCATCGCACCCGGCCACGACGCTGACGAGAACGGCATACATCCGGACCGACGACCTGACGGCGAACTTCACGTCGGCGGTGGTCGGCGCCTACACGGTGCAGTTCACCGACACTTCCACCCCGTCCGCCACCGCGTGGGCATGGGACTTCGACGGCGACACGATCGTCGACAGCACCGCGCAGAACCCGATCTGGGTCTACCCGAACGGCAACAGCTACAACGTCAGGCTGACCGCGACGCGCAGCTGCAAGACCTCGACGAAGACCGCCACCGTCGTGCCGACGCAACAGCTGACGACGAACCTGGCCGCGAACAACCAGATCGGCACACCGACCACGCTGTACTTCAACCTCGACGTGCTGAACCCGAACGGCGTCTCGATCAACTCGCTCGACTCGCTCTCGTCCGCGCTGAGCACGCCGTTCACGGTCGACGCCTACCTGAAGATCGGCACCGCCGCGGGCTTCGAGCTCAACGCGAACCCGTGGACCAAGGTCGGCACCGCCACCGGCACGTCGAACCCGGTCGCCGGCGCACCGTCGTACGCTGCATTCCCGCTGCCGCTGCACATCCCGGCCGGGTCCTACGGCGTGGCCTTGCGGTTTCTCGGTATCCCGCCGCGCAGTGTCACGCTGCCAGCCCTGACGACCTATGCCAATGCCGACCTGTCGCTGACCGCTGGCTCGTCATCGCTGTCGACGGGCGGCGCGTTCAGCGGCACCAACCTCAACACGCTGCGCGGCTGGGGCGGCACGCTCTACTACACCACCCAGAACGTGACCGGCACCGCCGGCCACGGCTTCTTCGGCCCGGGCTGCGCCGGCACGCTCGGCGTGTCACACCAGACCTACTCCTCCCGACCGGTGATCGGCAGCACCCTGTCGGTCGACGTCGACGCGCTGCTGCTCGGCATCGGCGTGATGGTGATCGGCACCAGCAACACCATCTCGGGCTTCGGCCCACTGCCGGTCGATCTCGGCCTGCTCGGCGCGCCGGGTTGCCCGCTGCGCGTCAGCCTGGATGCCACGGAGACGGTGCTCGGCGCTGGCAACACGGCGACGTGGAACTTCCCGATCCCGAACAACCTGGCACTCGCCGGCGTGCTGATCTTCAACCAGCTGGCCGTGTTCGATCCGCCCGCGAACGCGTTCGGCTTCGCGCTCGGCGACGCCGCGGGCTGGGTCATCGGCACGAACTGATCGCCGCGCACGCGACTGCTGCTCAGCCCGCGGCGACTTCCGCGACCACCGTGTGGTCGAGCTCGAGCAGCAGGTTCTGGTAGGCGTGGTCGTCGATCGCGCCCGAATCGCGCAGCTGCAACAGCGCTGCCTCCTGGGCCACCACCACCGCGCTGCGCACATCGCGCGACACCGCGAGCCGCTGCGAGGCCTTCGCGCGTTCGGCGTCGTCGTCGGCCTGCAACGAGGCCAGCTCGTCGGCCATCGACGAGCGGAACCGGTACACCGCGACCGGGCAGCTCTGGTCGCTGCAGAACGCGTCGAGCCGCGCGATGCCGGCCTGCAGCAGCCGTTCGCGCGCGGTGCGCATCTCCTGCTCGGTGGTGCCGTCGTCGCGCAGGCCGAGCAGTTTGACCAGCGGCGTCAGCGTGCCGCCCTGCAGGAACAGCGTCGCCAGGATCACCGCCACCGTGATCGCGACCACTTCGTCGCGGCCGGGGAACGCGACCGGCAGCGCCAGCGCTGCCGCCAGCGACACCGCGCCGCGCACGCCGCACCACGACACCAGCAGCACGCCGCGGGGCGGCGGATAGCCGCCCTCGCGCGCCCGCAGCGCCGGGAACAGCAGCGCCGGCAGGTACGCGTTCGGCCAGCACCACACGATGCGCGCGCCGATCACCGCGGCACTGACCGCGAGGCCGGCGAGCCACAGCTCGGTGCCGCCGTGCGCGGCGCGCTGCAGCAGGCACGGCGATTCGAGGCCGATGTAGAGGAAGCACAGGCCGTTCAACAGGAACGTCAGCTGCGCCCACGACGCGCGCAGTTGCACGCGCGCCTGCGGCGGCACGAAGTGCACGCGCCAGGCGACGACCGCGCCGGCAGTGACGACGGCGAGCACGCCGGACACGTCGAGCATGCTCGCGACCGAGAACGCCAGGTACGGCGCCAGCAGCGACAGCGTGAACAGCACCGCCGGTTCGCGCACGAGGCGGTTGATCCACGCGAACAACCCGCCGCATGCCACGCCGACGACGATGCCGAGCCCGGCGACCCACGCGAACTGGCCGGCGACCTGGGCGCCGTCGAACACGCCCTGCAGCGCCACGACGACGCCGATCTGCACGCCGACGAGGCCGGTCGCGTCGTTGACCAGGCTCTCGCCGCCGAGGATCGCGGTGATGCGGCGCGGCACGCGCAGCCGTTCGATCACCGCTTGCGCAGCGACGGTGTCGGTCGGCGACACGATTGCGCCGAGCACGAAGCACACCGCCCACGGCAGTTCGGGCAGCGCCCACTTCGCGACGAGGCCGACGACGAGGATCGTGAAGCCGACGAGGCCGGTCGCCAGCATCACGATCGGGCGCAGCCACCGGCGGAAGTCGCGCCACGAGGTCTGCCACGCGTCCGCGTACAGCAGCGGCGGCAGGAAGCCGACCAGGATCAGTTCGGGATCGATGTCGAGCGCGCGCACGGACGGCACGAACGCGAGGCCGACGCCGGCGAGCGCCAAGGCGAGCGGCTGCGGCAGGCGCAGCCGCGGCGCCACCAACGTGACGACGGCGAGCGTCGCCAGCAGCGCAGTCAGGGCATGGAGGGAAGCGAGCACGCGCGCAGTGGAGCGCAGCCGGGCGCCGCGCGCTACTTGACGTGCGGTACGGCGAGCTCGATCGCGAGCCGGTTGAACGCGGCGAGCTGCTCCTTGCGCACCGCTTCGAACCGCGCCAGCTCGGCGCGGATCGCGGTCGACAGCGTCGCGGCGACCTCGGTCTGCCCAGCCGTCGGCCCGAACTCGGCACCCTCGACCGCCGACAGCACGCCGAGCAGCTTGTCGGTCAGCTTGATCGGGTAGTTCAGCGGGTCCTGGCTGCTCTTCGACTTGGTCTGGTACAGCGCTTCCTCGACCGGCGTCATCGCGTCATCGGCGACCTTCTTCGCCGCCTCGAGCTTGCCCTTGCCGTCGCCTTCGGCGCGTTCGCACACCGTCTGCATCTGCGTGCGCAGCGAACGGATCGCCGAGATCGCGTCGTGCGCCTCGGTCACCAGCGCGTTGCCGTCGCGGACCAGCCGGTAGCGCGCCTGCAGCTCGGCCGTGGTCGCGGTGCTGCGCGGATCGGGCCGGATGGTGCCGACCACCGTGCGCGTCTGCTCGCCGTACGTCACCGTGATCGCGTAGTCGCCGGGCGGGATGCGCGGGGCACGGCTGCGGCCGTTCCACAGGATCATGCCGTCGAGGATCTTGGCGTCCTTCTCGGTCCACGTCAG
>CAMAUH010000102.1 GCA_945861365.1 Candidatus Kuenenia stuttgartensis | reverse complement strand
TAGAACGCCGCCACTTCGCGATCGACCGTCGCCAGCGCTTGCGCCAGCAACCCCATGCGCTCGTGGGAGCGCGCTTCGATGACGGCGCCGACCAGCAACTCGTCGACCAGGCGTTCCGGCATGTTGCTCGCGACCGCGGCCTTCAATCGGGCCGCGTAGGCACTCGGCGGCTGCGAGCCGTAGGCGATGCCGCGCGCACCGAGCAGGCGCAGCGTGCGTTCGAAGTGCACCAGCTCCTCGCGCGCCAGGGCCGACAGCGCGCGCAGCGCGTCATGGTGCGCCGGCACGCGGAACAGGAACTGCATCGCCGAAGCCGCCGCCTTCTTCTCGAGGTGGGCCTGTTCGAGCAGCAGCTCCGGCAGGTGCGGGATCTGGGCCACGGCCCACGCCAGCGGCGTCACGAACCAATCCGGCGTTGCAGCGACAGCGTCCATCGGCGCGCGGCAGCTTAGGTGCAGCCGCCGGGACCGACAACGCGCACTTCAGCGGCGCGCCACCGCCGCCTCGACCGCGGCCTGCGCCGCCGCGGCATCCCGCACCGCCGCCGCGCGCAGCGAACCATCGAACCGCAACCGCTGCCCGTCCCATTGGAACTTCAGCACCTGCGCGCCATCGCCATCCGGCCGCCGGACCGCGATGGCCGCGCGTTCACCGACCACCACGCCAGCGAGGCCATCGGCATCCAACCACTCCGCGCGCGCAGCCCCCAGCTCGCGCAACGCCGCGGCATCGAGCACGCGATCCAACGGGCCGAGCGATTGGTCGAGAGCGGCTCGGTGCTCGGGCGTGACGGCCGCCGTGAACGCGGCGAGGTCACCCTGCACGCAGGCTGCGTCGACCGCCGCCGCGGCATCGCGCAGAGAGTGCACCACCGCCGGCGCCGCGAGGTCGAGTTCGCCCTGCGGCAGCGGATTGGGCCACGGGCCCGGCAACCACGGGAACACCAGCGCGGCGATGCCGATCGCCGACAGTGCAACCGCCCACCAGCCGCGATCAATCGCCATAACGCACCTTCGTGGTTCCCGAACGGAAGCGGATCAGCGTGCCGCCGGCGGCCGCGCGCGCCGCCTGCTCGGCCGAGGGCAACCGCAGCGACGCGTCGGCGACGATCTCGCCGTTCTCCACCGACACCGGCACCGGCCCGGCCAGCACCGCGGTCCACGGCAGCTCGGAGGCGCGGTCGGTCGCGGGATCGGTGACCAGCACCAGCTCGCGCCGCTCCGGCACGTACTGGCACGTGGTCAGCGGCGCGCGGGTGCTGCGCACGTGCGGCCGTTCGCCGTTGCCACGCTGCTGCACCTGCACGCGCAGGGTCGCGGTGCGATCCGGCATGAACACGGTGCGTCCGTCGAACCAATCCCACGGCGCCCCATCGATCGTCACGGCATCGAAGTCGGTGGCGAACACCACCGACGGCGGCGCCAACCGGCTCGGCTGCAGCACCCGCACCGTGGCACTGGTCGGCGTCGGCTCGCGCAGCGCGAGCAGACGCATCGAGCCCGGGCCCGGCCGCGTGCGCGCCAGCACCGAAGGCCCACCGACGACCCGCACGGTGTCGCCTGGCGCCTGGTGCACGCGCAACCAACGCCCACCGCCCGCCACCGCCTGGCTACCGCGCCACTGCCACCAGCCTTGCTCGCAGACGGCGAACGGCGCACCGGAGCGACCGGCGATCTCCAGCACGCGCGACGTGGCCAACGGCAGGTCGCCGACCAGCGTGGCTTCGCCCAGCGCCTCAAGGTCGAGCCGCTGCGGCTGATCGACCGCCGCGAGCACCTTGCCCGCGTACGGCAGCCAGCGATCCCCTTCACCAGGCACGCAGAACAGGAAGCCGATGCGGCTGCAGGCGCCGGCCTCCGGCGCGCTGCGCATGCTCAGTTGGCCGTTCTCCCAGCGCAGCTGCTCGTAGCGGCTCAACTGCAGCGGGGCGACGACCAGATCGGGCATGGCAGCGTTGGCGGCCCGCAGCAGGAATGGCTGCCGCAGGGCCGTCGGCTCTTCGCCATCGACCGAATCGACGAACGTGTAGCCGGGTAGCGCGAAGACGCGTTCGACTTGCAGATTGCGCACCGCGCGGTCGTTGTGCAGCCGCAACACGAAGCCGGCGAAGTCGGCCTGGGTCACCACGTCGAGCCGTTCCGCGTGGTAGCTGGATTCGGCGCGCTCCGACAGGATCGCCCGCGAACCGGCCGGGACCAGGGCCGCGGCCTCGACGCCGACGTCGCCGCGGCGCACGACCTCGAGCCGATCGATGGCACAAGAGCCGCCGTGTTCCACCTGCACCTGCAGCACGCGCAGCGCGCCGCTGCTGACGTGCACGGGGATCGTCACCGGCTGCACCGGCGCTGTCGGGCTGAACGGCAACGCGCGCAGCACGGTGCCATCGATCGCCACCGTGGCGACCCCGGCCTGTCGCACCGCACGCAGCACGATCGTCAGTTCGTGATAGCCCGGCGGCGCGTTCCACTCGATGCAGACGGTGCGGGGCCACGCCGGCTGCTCGTCGGCAGCGAGGATCGTCGGCACCCGGCGTTCCCCCGCCGCGCTGACGCGCAGCACCGGACCGTGGTCGCCTTCGGGCCGGCGCCCATTGGCGAGGAAATCGGTCTGGTCCGAACGCAGCGCGCCGCCGTCCGGGCGGCCGCCGAACAAGCGGGAACGCAGGAACGAGCCACTGAGCGCCTGGGCTTCACCATCGCCGAACCGCGCCAGGCCCTGCGGGTCGAAGCGCAGCGCGCCACCGGTGCCCGCCAACTGCAGCCAGTTGTTCTGCAGCACGTGCACCGCCACCGACGCCGTCGCCGCCCCGCCCGCAACGTAACCAGCCGGCGGAGCCTCGAGCAGCGAAGCACCGGCAGCGCGGGTGCCATCGGCACCGGTGGCCACGAGCGGCACCACCACGGCCGCGCGCAGCGGCTCGAGCGACACGCCGCGCACGTAGCCGAGCGCCGCGGGCGCCACCGCGGCTTCGTCGCACAACCACCACATGCCCCCGCCGCGCCCCGCGCGCGCGCGCACGAACTCGTTCGCCTGCGCGACGATCCAGTCCGGCGCGCTGCCGCCGCGCCAGCGGCCCGGGCGGCGCCGGTCGATGCCGTAGCGCGCCTCCAACACACCGAACGGGAACTCGTCGGCGGGAAAGCCGCGCCGCCACGATCCAGCCAGGCCCGACCACGGCAAGCTGTGCAAAGCACCATCGTCGGCATGCAGCGCGCGCAGGCCGCCGGCGAACGGACCGGTCGGCTCGCCGGACAACAGCAGCGCCGCCGCCGGCGCGAAGTCCTGCAGCATCGTCGTGCCGTAGCCTTTGCCGTCGAGCAACCACTGCCGCAGCGCGAAGCCATCCAATGCGGCAGCACCGGCGCGGCGCACGTCGGCCAGTTCGCGGGACAGATACCGCAGCGCCACCAGCTGCTCGGTGGCGCCACTGCCGGCGGGTACCGGATCGAGCCCGCCGACGACCAGCATGCTGCGAGCATGCGCTTCGGTGCTGAGTTCGGCGACCGCATCGCGCGTCCAGCCGACCGGGCTGTTGCCGCGGTAGGACGCCACCGGCTTCAGCGGATCCTGCGCCGCCCACGGCACGCTGGCCGCACCTTCCGCGTCGGTCAGCTCCAGCACACACAGGTCGGCGCCGGCTTCGAAACTGCCGACCAACGAGTCGGCGACCACTTCGTCGACCCGACGGCGCGCGCGATCGAGGCTCGGCTCCTGCATGCCCCAGTGCGGCAGCAGCGGCGCCAACGGCAGCAACTCCGGCACGGGCTCGACCGGCGCCGCGCGTTCCGTCCACACCACCAACTGCTTGCCGGCCGCCCAGCGCGCGCAGCGCTGCACGAACGCGGCGGCAGCGGCCTGCAGCACGGGATCGCTGTTCTGCAGCTCCGGCACGACGCCGCACGCGAGCACCTCGCCGCGACCGTGTTGCCAATGCACGAGCAGCGGTGCGCCGGGCAACGCGTCGACGCCATCGAGTTCGACCGCGCCGACCGCGAGCACGTGGCCGTTGCGCGGCTCCCCGATCGCCCAGTGGCAGCGCCGCAGGCGGCACGGCGCGCCGCCGGCGAACAGCACGGTGTTGTCGTCGGCATGGCTCGACGGCAGTCCGTCGAACAGTTCCGGCTGCTTGCCCGAGACGACGCGCAGCCCGACACGCGCCCGACCGACGTCGGTGCGGGCATCGAAGCCCCACCGGAACCAACCGCGTTCCGGCAGCTCCGGCTCGATCTCGAGGTCCGCCACCCACTGTGCCGCGTCGCCGAACAGCACGAGGCGGCCGCCTTCCTGCACGAACCGCGCGAGCATCTGGCGCTGGCCGGCATCCAGGTCGCTGCCGCGGGAATCACGATCCGCGCCCACCACCAGCAGGCCGCTGCCGGCGACCACCTTGAAGGCCTCGCCGCGCAGCGGTTGCACCGCCATCTGCACGTTGGGCACTTCCCGCAGCGCCGATTGCCACGGGCCGGCCATCGGCGTCGGCGACGGCACGGGACCGGGCAGCAGGCATGCCGCCACGAAGCCGCAGAGCCCGAGGGTGAGCACCCTGATAACGCCGTTCGCCGTGCGTGTCGTCTTGTCTAGCATCCTTGCCATCGCATGAATCGGCAGCATCCCGCCTCGGACCTTGAGCAGCGTCTGTATTTTCGACAGTGGCTCGCCGGCCGCGACTTCGCGACCAGCGATCCGGTCGGCGCCCAGATGGCGAACTTCGTCTATGCGGTCGGCGACCGCACCACCGGCGAAGCGGTGCTGGTCGACCCCTGCTACGCGGTCGGCGAACTGCTCGGCCTGCTGCAGAAGGACGGCATGCGCGCGGTCGGTGCTTTGGCCACGCACTACCACCCCGACCACGTCGGCGGCGACCTGTTCGGCCACTCGCTGCAGGGCGTGCGCGAACTGCTGACGCAGTGCCCGTGCAAGGTGCACGTGCAGCGCGAAGAAGCGCCATGGGTGCAGCGCATCACCGGCTGCAGCGCGAACGACCTGGCGCAGCACCACAGCGGCGACGTCGTCATGGTCGGCCAGATCCCGATCACGCTGATCCACACGCCGGGCCACACGCCGGGCTCGCAGTGCTTCCTGGTGCAGGATCGGCTGCTCGCCGGCGACACGCTGTTCCTGCAGGGCTGCGGCCGCACCGACTTCCCCGGCGGCGATGCTCGGCAGCTGTACCTGTCGCTGACGCAGAAGCTCTCGGCGGTGCCCGACCACACGGTGCTGTATCCGGGCCACGCCTACGACCCGCGCGGCCACGCCAGCCTCGGCGACACGCGGCGCACCAACGCGGTGTTCAAGCCGAAGAGCGAAGCCGAGTGGCTGCGCATGTTCGGCGGCGGCTGAACACGCACGGAACAAAGCCCCCGCACCGCCGTAGCACGCGCGCCGATGTTCGCCACCCTGCTGCTGTCGCTGTCCTGCATGAGTCCGCAACAACCGCTGCCCCCAGCGAAGAACCCGCCCGAACTCGGCGTCGTCGCCTGGCAGCGCGACCTCGACGCAGTGCTGCAGCAGCGCGCGGAGCGCCCGGTGTTCCTGCTGTTCCAGGAGATCCCCGGTTGCGACACCTGCACCGGCTTCGGCAAGCACGTGCTGTCGCATCCGCTGCTCGCCGAAGCGATCGAGCAGTGCTTCGTGCCGGTCGTCGTGCGCAACAACGTCGACGGGCAGGAAGGTGCGTGGCGCGAGCGCTTCGCGGAGCCCGCGTGGAACAACCCGGTCGTGCGGCTGCTCGATGCCGATGGCAAGGACGTGCTGCCGCGCGCGGAGAACCTGTGGACGCCGCACGCGATCAGCGCGCGCATGATCGCAGCGCTGGAAAAGGCCAAGCAGCCGGTGCCCGAGTTCCTGCGGATCGCGCATGCGGAGAGTGATCCCGCGGTCACGACGGTGGTGTTCGAGATGCACTGCTTCTGGGAAGGCGAGGCGGTGCTCGGTGCGCTGGATGGGGTCGTGCGCACGACGTCGGCGTTCCGCGATGGCGCCGAGGTCGTCGAGGTGACGTTCCGCCCGGCGGTGATTGCGCGCGCGAAGCTGACGGCGCACGCGCAGCAGAACAGTTGCAAGCCGGTGGCCGGAGATGGAGTGAAGGCGGCGCCCGCGAAGGACCAGCAGCACGCGCTCGGTTCGACGCCGTTCGGCAAGGTTGAGCTGACGCCGATGCAGCGCACGAAGGTGCATGCGGACCTGACGGCGGGCAGGGATGGCATGCGGTGGCTGTCGCCGAAGCAATGCGCGGCCTACGCGGCGGTGCAGGCGAAGGCGAACGAGACGCCGGGCAAGTAGCTGCAGGCGCGCAGTCCGAAGCCGGTCAGTCGATCGTCACGACGCCATCCGCAGGGATCGGCAGTTCCTGCGGTTCCGGGCCGTCCGCGGCCTTCCATGGCAAGACGCCGCGCGTGTCGAACGGAACGTCGACGCGCAACACCTCGCCGACACGAACGACCTGCTGACCCGCGCACTGCCCCGCAGGACCGACGAACGCCAGGGTCAGGTCGCTGGTCGCCCTGGTCCGCACTTCGATGCGGCGCGTCGGCGCAGCGGCCAGATGCACGGGACCTGCTGTGGATGGCAGCGCGCCCCAGGCGAGCACGGCAGTGGATTCCTCAGTCACCACCTCGAGTGCGAACAGCGGTGGTTCTTCGCCGACGACCGGAACCGGCCAGCGCTGGCCGCTCGACATCACGTGCACGATGCGAGGCCAGGCGCCAGCGACACGCCGCATGACCTGGACCCGCCAAGCACCTGGCGCGTCGACGGTGACGTCGACCCAGCGCAGCGAATCCGCCGGCCGCACGACGACGTGACGGTCCGCGCCACGCCGGGTGAGGGTCGCCGGCACTCGGCACAGACCCCAGGCGAGCGCAACCGGGCTGTCGGGTTCACTGCTCGCGAAGCGATGCCCGACGAAGCGACCGTTCGCATCCAACCGCAGCGACCAGCCGGACAGCACGGAGTCGCCTTCACCGAACGCGACGCGATGCCATCGCCGTGGCTGCGGCAAGTCGAGGAACCCATCGACTTCCCCGGTCCAGCGCTGCACCGCGGGCCAATCGACGTGCAGATCCACGCATCGACCCGCCGCCACGACCGCGCGGCCGACCGCGGCACCGCTCAGGCCGTCGCAGACCCACTGCACCTGCAGCGTGCCTCCACGCGGCAAGTCGAACGTCACGGCCGATGCGGCGGGCTGCCGCTGCGCGAATCCCGTGTCGCTGGTCACGCACAGCCGCAGCGCCTGGCACGTCGCGGCATCCGGCATCGCGCCATCGACGTGCACGCGCAGTCGGGTCGGCGGCAACGCCTCACTGCGCCGCAGCACCAACAGATCGGCATCCTCGCGCAGTGCGGCGGTCGAGAACGTCAGCACGTCGCCGTTCGCGCGCAGCAGCAGGAGCGCCGGCAGCTGACGCCGCGGCCACAGCTGCGTGGTCGCCTCGAACCCGCGCAGAGCACCCCGTTCGTCGACTACGCCGATCGGTTGTGGTTCGCCGGAGTCCTCGACCAGCTGCACGCCGACCAGCGGCTCCCCCAGCGTGCACAGCACTTCGCCCAACTGCACGTCGGACACCGCCTCCACCGCGTTCTCGACCGTCAGCACCGACACCGGGCCCTGCTCGTCGGCGGGGCGGAAGAACGTGCCGTCGTCGGCGACCGGCAACGCCTCGAGGCGGCCTCCTGCGGCCCACACGACCTTGGTGTGCGGCATCAACCGCACGGATGGCCCCACCAATCGATGCTTCTGCAGGGTCACGGTCGCGCCATCGACGTGGATGTCACGCGCCTCGGCCAACCCGAGTCCCACCGCCTTGCCATGCACCCGCAGCAGGCGCGATCCCTGGCTGCAGCCCAGCGTCCAATCGACGTCCGCGCCTCCGCACCAAGCGACCGTCACCGGCTCCCGCGCGGTCCCGGCAAGCGTACGGCGGAACGGGAACGAACGCATCGCATCGCGCAGGGTCAGCTGGATCTCGTGTGCGCCGACCGGCAGCCCGGTCATGAAGAAGCGCAGCGAACTCGCGGGCTCCAGCACGATGTCGTGAACCGTCGCCGCAGCGCCTTCCAGTGGCGGGCTCCAACGCAGCGGTTCGAATCCCCGCGCAGCGAACACCAACGGCGCGGCAGCAAGCCCCACTTCGACGCTGCTGCTGCTGTCGAGTTGCAGTTCGCGATCGCCATCGGGCTCCCCGGCGATCTGCACGGATCCGACGTAGTGCTGCGTGATGTCGCCGAGGCGCTGCCGCACGCGCACGTGCACACGACGCGTCGGCACGTCGACCGCTTGCCGCTGGCTGCTGACGACCACCGGCGAGGCCGCCGCCGCAGTCGGCACCGAGGTCTCACGCAACGCATCGACGGAATGCGACACCGGTGCGACGTCCTCGAACGGTCCCGTTGCTGGCGAGCCATCCGTCGGAATCGCCATCAGCGCGACGAGACCCGCGATGCCCAGCGCGACACCAGCTGTTCGCAACGTTCCGCGTTGCCGATCCTGCCGACGCCGTTCGCGCATTGCCATGCGGGGAACGCATCGGTCGCGCCCGTCGCACACCTGAACGGGAGCCAACGCGAGGCCTCCGCTTCACGCCAACGGCCGCCGCCGCTCCTCCAGCTCCGCGAGCGTCTTCGGCCAGTCCTTCTTCAGCAGCGTCGACAGCCCACGGTCCGCGAGCAGCTTGCCGCCGCACTGGCACTGCACGCAGTAGTTGCACTCGTTGTCCGCGTAGCGGATGCGCTGCACGGGCGCGCCACAATCCGGGCACGGCTTGCCGAAGCGCCCATGCACCGCCATGCCAGAGCGAAATGCGGTGACCTTCGCCAGGAACCCATCCCCCGCCTCCTTGCGCAACCGCTCGGTCCAGTGGTCCAGCGTCGCGACGATCGCCAGCCGCAACCGTTCGACCTCGGCGTCGTCGAGCCGCGACGTCAGCGTGACCGGCGACAGCCGCGCACGATGCAGGATCTCGTCCGAGTAGGCGTTGCCGATGCCGCTGAACAGCGTCGGGTCGGTCAGTGCGCGTTTCAGCGTGCGGTTCTCCTGCCGCAAACGCGCCGCGAACTGCACGGAGCTCGCGTCGTGCACTTCGAGCCCACCGCGATCGAACGCGGCCAGTGCCGCAGCCCCCGCGACCACGTGCAGCGACGCGCGCTTCTTGGTGCCGGCTTCGGTCAGCACCAGCGTGCCGCGCGTCCACTGCAGCAGCGCCATGTCGATGCGTCCCGAGCGCTTGGGCTCACCCGGATACCACTGCAGGCGGCCGGCGATCATCAGGTGCAGCACGAGGAACAGCTCGCCGTCGAAGCCGAACACCAGCCGTTTGCCGAGCCGCTGCACCGTGCGCAGCGTGCGGCCATGCAGGGCGGTCACCGGCGGTTCGACCGAGCGCAGCAGGAACGGGTTCAGCAGCTGCAGCGCGACCAGCGAGTCCCCGACCAGCAGCGCGCTGAGCCGTTCGCGGTAGACGGTGACGTCGGGCAGTTCGGGCATCGTTGGCGGCGAGCTTGCGAACTCTAGCGCGCGGCAGCAGCGCCCCTATGGTGCTCGCCGCATGTCGTTCCCCGAACCGTTCTACAGCTGGCGTCCCCACCCATGGCACGGCATCGCGCCGGGCCCGAAGCCTCCGGAGATCGTGCAGGCGTACGTCGAGATCACGCCGTTCGACCTGGTGAAGTACGAGATCGACAAGGTCAACGGCTTCCTGCGCGTCGACCGCCCGCAGCGCACCAGCAGCCAGCCGCCGAGCCTCTACGGGTTCATCCCGCGCACGCTGTGCGGCCGCCGCGTCGGTGCGTTGACGCCGGGCGCCAAGAAGGGTGACGGCGATCCGCTCGACATCTGCGTGCTCAGCGAACGACCGATCAACGCGCGCGAGATCCTGGTCAAGGCCAAGGTCATCGGCGGCCTGACGATGCTCGATGGCGGCGAAGCGGACGACAAGATCGTCGGCGTGCTGTCCGGCGACTTCGTGTGGGGTGAGGTCGAGGACCTGGCGCAGCTGCCGCCGGTGCTGGTCGAACGCCTGCGCCACTACTTCTCGACCTACAAGCTGCTGCCCGATGCGACGCCGATCGCGATCACGCCGTACGACAAGCAGCGCGCGCACCAGGTCATCACCGCGGCGATGCAGGACTACCACGAGGTCTACGGCGGCCCGCTGGTGTCATGAGCGCGTGAGGCGCGCCGCGCGAGCCTGGAGGTGCTCCAGCGCAGAGCTATGCTCCGCGGCCCATGTCGTCGCCCGACTCCGAACGCCCCGCCTTCAATCCGCGCATGCACCAGGGCGGCAAGCTGTCGTTCCGCAGCCGCGTGCAGGACCTCGAAGACGACCCGGGCGACTTCCTCGTGCAGGGCGGCAAGAACCCGCCGACGCTGCCCGAACTGGTGCCGCCCGAGTTCGCCGACGCCGACCTCGAGATCGAGATCGGCTCGGGCAAGGGCGCGTTCCTGATCGCGGCGGTCGAGGCCAAGCCCGACGTGTTCCTGCTCGGCATCGAAGCGGCGACCGGCTACGCGTCGCTGGCGGCGACCAAGCTGAAGCAGAGCGGGCACGGCAACGGCCGCTTCCTGGTCGACAACGGCAAGCTGTTCCTGCAGGACCGCGTCGACGCGGAAGCGCTGGCCGCGGTGCACGTGTACTTCCCGGATCCGTGGCCCAAGCGCCGGCACGCCGGCCGCCGGTTCTTCACCGACG
>CAMAUH010000101.1 GCA_945861365.1 Candidatus Kuenenia stuttgartensis | reverse complement strand
CGCTTGTCAAGCGGGGTAGCGGGGTGACCTCGGCGATCTCAGGTCGCAATCCCAGCCTCGGTCTACCGCTGGCGACATCTCGATGTGCAGCTTGGCTGCTCGGCGTCGATGGCAACAACCATCAAGCAGGGTCCAACTGCCAATGCCGATCGTCGGGTCGCATCTCCTCCACCAAGCTCTCGTGCCGATTCTTGCTGCCAATGGACTGGGGGCGGTGATGTCGCATGCCACCGCGAGCGTGATCGGCCTTTCCGGCGGATGGTACCCGGCAAGACTGCTGGCGGGGGCGGGGCGCATGGCGCCTGCGCGGTCTACTGGTTGCCGTCGCGGGATGGTGCTACAAGGCTCGGCCTCCTGCTGCCGATCGGCCCGTGCCGTCGACGGCTGGAGAACGGGTCGCGCGATCTGCGCGAGCCTGCCGATCTCCTGATCGGGCGGTCCGGTTCGCTGGGCTGTTCGTTCCGGTCTTCTCCCATCGCTCGTCATGATGTTCGTCACTGTCGGCCCCGCTCCCGTTGCCTGTCCTGCTGCAGGCCTTCCGCGTGCAGCGTTGCGCGAGCATGCGGGTCGTGACCCCAGGGTTGGCGTGCACGCATGAAGACGGTCCTCGTCACCGGGGGCCTCGGCTTCATCGGCTCGCACACCGCGGTCGAACTGCTGGCGCGCGGCTACCAGGTCGTCGTCGCCGACAACCTGGCGAACACCAACGCATCCGTGCTCGACGGCATCGCCGCGATCGCCGGCAAGAAGCCGGTGTGGGCGAACGTCGACCTCGCCGATCCGGTCGCGTGCCGCGCGTTCCTCGCCGGCATGCCCGACCTCGCCGGCATCATCCACTTCGCGGCCTACAAGGCGGTCGGCGAGTCGGTGCAGAAGCCGCTCGCGTACTACCGCAACAACTTCGGCAGCCTCGTCAACCTGCTCGAGTTCACCGCCGAGCACCCGCAGTGCCGGCTGATCTTCAGCTCGTCGTGCACCGTCTACGGCCAGGCCGACACGCTGCCGATCCGCGAGGACGCGCCGGTGAAGCCGGCGGAGTCGCCGTACGGCAACACCAAGCAGGTCGGTGAGGAGATCCTGCGCGACGGCGCGCGCGCCCACGGCTTCCGCGCCATCGCGCTGCGCTACTTCAACCCGATCGGCGCGCACCCGTCGGCGAAGATCGGCGAGCTGCCGCTCGGCGTGCCGCAGAACCTGGTGCCGTTCATCACGCAGAGTGCGGCCGGCCTGCGCGGCGCGCTGAAGGTGTTCGGCAACGACTACCCGACGCGCGACGGCACCTGCGTGCGCGACTACATCCACGTCGTCGACGTCGCCCTGGCGCACATCTACGCGCTGGAACGGCTGTTCGCCGGCAAGGGCAGCGAGCCCGTCGAGGTGTTCAACCTCGGCACCGGCACCGGCTCGACCGTGCTCGAGGTCATCAAGGCGTTCGAACGTTCCACCGGCCACAAGCTGCAGTGGGAGTTCGCGGAGCGCCGCGCCGGCGACGTCATCGCCGCGTATGCGAACACCGAGAAGGCCGCCCAGGGCCTCGGCTGGCGCGCCGAACGCTCGCTCGACCAGTGCATGGCCGATGCGTGGCGCTGGCAGCAGACGCTGCCGAAGAAGTGACACCCCCTGACCGCTGATTGGATCCCGCGAGGATCCCACCGACATGCGCATCGCGATCCTCAGTTTCGAGTACCCGCCGGACACCGGCTTCGGCGGCATCGGCACCTACGCCTACTACCAGGCGCGTGCGCTGGCCAAGCTCGGCCACGACGTGCACGTGTTCGCCGGCGCCACCAAGCCGGGCGTGTTCCACAGCGAGCACGAGGGCGTCAAGGTCACGCGCATCAAGCGTGAGGGGGCACTCAGCGGCATGCTCGAGAACGCGCGCAAGGCCCGCGCGTGGTGGTTCCAGAACCGCGTGACGACCAGCGTCGACGCCTACGAGGCGTTCGCGAAGGCGCACGCGAAGAAGCCGTTCGACTTCGTCGAGGCGCCCGAGTGCGGCGCCGACGCGATGGTGACGACGACGCTGTTGCGGGTGCCGACGGCGATCAAGTTCCACTCGCCGGCCGCGCTGATCATGAACATCTACGACACGCCGAAGACCGACCGCGTGTTGACGACGTTCGCCGAGCAGCTCGCCATCAACCAGGCGGCCGTGCTGACCTCGTGCAGCCAGTTCCTGGCCGACGAGGTCACCAACAAGATGGACGAGGGCAAGCCCATCCACGTGGTGCCGAACGGCATCGACGTGCCGCTGTTCGATCGCGACGAAGGCATCGACGTGCACACGCGGTTCGGGTTGCCGAAGGACAAGAAGATCATCTTCTTCGCCAACCGCATGGAGGAGCGCAAGGGCATCCACATCGTGCAGGAGATGGTGCAGCAGACGCTCGCCAAGTACCCGGACATCGCCTTCGCGTTCGCCGGCCGCGACCTGTTCGGCTACATGGAGAAGCGCATCCTGCCGTGGGTGAAGGACCACCAGCTGCAGTCGCGGTTCTTCTACCTCGGCCAGATCACGCTGCCCGAAGTGCGCGCGTGCCTGAAGAAGAGCTCGATCTTCCTGATCCCGAGCCTGTGGGAGAACTGCCCCTACAGCTGCCTCGAAGCGATGACCGCTGGCCGCGCGATCGTGTCGTCGGACTGTGGTGGCATGCCGGAGCTGATCGAGCACGAACGCACCGGCGTGCTGGCGAAGAACGGCAACCCGGCTTCGTTCGTCGCGGCGCTCGAGCGCATGATCGAGGACGACAAGCTGCGCGAACGCTGCGGTGCGGCCGCGCGCGCCGAGGTCGAGAAGCGGCTGACGGACGTGGCGATCGGCAAGCGCAGCATCGACGTCTACCAGTCGCACCTCGACAAGAAGCCGCTGGTGCCGAAGCGTGTCGAGGTGGCGAAGCCGGCCGCGGTCGGCGACGTAGCGAAGGAGACCGCGGAGCTGCGGTCGCGGTTGGCCAAGGCGAATGCCGAGCTCGAAGCCGGGCGGTTGCGCGAAGCGGAGCTGAAGGCGAACCGCCGCAGCTGGGCTGCGGCGTTGATGCAGGTCGTCACGTTCGGCGCTTCGACGCCGAAGTGAGGGTGCTGCAGGCTGGCGGGAAGCTCCGTCCGGGCCAGGCTCAGTCGCGCCACATCGTGCGGAACGTGTCGACGTTCGCGGTGATGGTCGCCGGCGCTGCCGGTTGCAGGCGCGCGTAGAGCCCTGGTTCACCCGCCAACCGTTCGATCGCCGCCCGCAGCGAGCCGGCGTCGCCGGCACGGAACAAGAGGCCGTTGTGCCCGTCGCGCACGACCTCGCGCAGCCCGCCCAGATCCGACGCGAGCACGGGCACGCCGGCAGCGAACGCCTCGAGCACGACGAACGGCGTGTTCTCGTACCACGTGCTCGGCACCACCAGCGCGTCGATGCCGGCGAACACCGCCGCCGCGTCGGCTTCGCCGTACGGGCCCGGGAACGTGATGCGCGCATCGTCGCCGGCAGCCGCGCGCACGCGCGCGATGTAGTCGGCGAACATCGACTCGTGCGTGTTGCCGTGCACGGTGAGCGTCACGTTCGCGGCGCTGGCCCGCACCGCTTCGACGACGAGATGCGGAGCCTTCCACGGCGACAGCACGCCGCAGAAGCCCAGGCGCAGCGGGGTGCGCGGCCGCGTGGTCGGGATCGGTACGATGCGGCCGGGGGCGAGCCCGTACGGCACCACGGTGATGCGTTCGCGCGGGAAACCGTTCTTGCCGAACATGTCGGCGAGGAAGTTCGAAGGCGCCACGACCGCATCGGCGTCGGCGAGCGCGCGCAGCAGCAGCGGCTGGCGGTCGAGCAGCGCCTTCAGCCGCGCGGGTGGATCGCTGGTCAGCAAAGGCGCGCCGTCCATCGGCAGCTGGCCGTCGAGTTCCGGATGGTGGCAGCGCACGCAGCCGAGCCCGCCGTCGGGCGGGCCATCGCACAGCGCGCCATCGCTGCGCAGCAGCGTGAAGCGCGGGCACAGGAACCAGAAGTCCATCAGGTTGACGACCGTGCGCACGCCGGCGGCCCTGGCGACGCCGAGCAGGTTGGCGCCGAGCTGCCGCAGATGGAACACGTGCACGGCGTCGGGACGCACGTCGTCGAGCACGGTGCGGAACCAGCCGTCGAGGTGCAGGTTCGCGTAGTCGCGCAGCACGTCGTTGGCGTTGATGCGGCGCCAGTGGTTGAGCCGCAGTACGCGGAAGCCGTCGTACGGCTGCTCGAACAGCTTGATCGCCGGCCAGTCGCGGTCGTGATCCCAGTGCAGCGACAGGATCGTCACCTCGTCCCCGCGCGAGCGCGCCTCGCGGGCCACGGCGAGGCAGTACTGCTCGGTGCCCGAGTGGCAGTCGGGGAAGAACTGGTGGATGACGAACAGCAGCCGCATCGCGTTCAGCGCTGCTTCTTCTGCTGTGCGGCGACGAGCCTGGTGACCCGTTCGTGCAGCCGCACCTCGGTGACGCGGATGTCGAACTCCTGGTCGAAGCGGGCGCGCGCGGCCTTCGCCATGCGCCGTTCGAGCGCGGGTTCCTTGATCAGACGTTCGAGTGCCGCGGCGAACGCCTTGCTGTCGCGCTGCGGCACGACGATGCCCTCGACCTCGGTGGTGACGACCTCGAGGATCGAACCCGAGTCGGTCGTGACGACCGGCAGGCCCGACGCGAGGCCTTCCAGCATCGCGGTCGGGATGCCGTCCTTGTCGCCGCTGCCCATCTCGACGTAGGGCGCGACGAACGCGCGGCAGCGCTGCAGGATCGGCGGCAGTTCCTCCTGCTTCTTCATGCCGTGCAGGATCACCTCCTGCTCGACGCCGAGGTCCTTGATGCGCTGCTCGAACTCGGCCGCGTACTCGAGGCTGCCTTTGCTGTGCGGGTCCTTGCTGCCGACGATGTGCGCGACCACCTTGTGGCCCTTCTTCTTCAGGGCCGCGACGGCCTCGACGAGGTGCGTCAGGCCCTTCTTCGGCTCGATGCGCGAGATCGAGATGACCTCGAACGGGTCACCGGGCTTGCGATCCTGGCGCACGACCGGCGGGAAGCGCGCGCCGTCGACGCCGTTCGGCTTGACGATGATCTTGTCGTCGAACTTGCCGTTCGTCATCGCCGACAGTTCGCGCTTGATGCGCGCGCTGGTCGCGACGATCACCGAGCACAGCTCGACGTGCAGCGGCACCAGCTTGAACGGGAAGTCGTCCAGCATGTGGTCCGCGTAGCACGACACGCCGCGCGGCAGGTCCAGCAGCCAGGCGGCCTGCATGGCCATGAACGACTGGTCGTAGAAGAAGTAGCTGTGCAGGTAGTTGGCGCCGGCGAGTTCCGCCATGCGCGCGAACGTGCAGCCCTGCAGCACCATCGGCTCCTTCTCGAGGTCCTCGACCTTGCGGCCGGTCAGCTTGGCGATGCGTTCGAGGAACGCGCGCAGCTTGCCGGGCTTCGTCTTGTCGAAGTGCTCCTTGTCGCGCAGGTGGTTCTCCCAGACCGGCTGCAGCTGGGTGCGGTGGTCGGCGAGGTAGCTGAACGCCTTGTGCAGCTGCGCGGTGTCGCCGAGGTCCCAGTGGAACATCTGCAGATCGAGCCCCATGTGGGTCAGCCCGATCATCTCCTGATAGACGAACGTGTGGCTGTAGATGGGCCAGTGCCAGCACGCCGCGACGACGGCCGTGCCGTTCACCTTGCGGCGGCGCTTGAACACCATCAAGGCCCGGTCCTTGGCATCCACCAGGCGGCGGTACCACTTCTTGCCACGTCGACTCATGTAACCCAGAGGCATTTTGTTCCAGAGGAAGTTGCCGGCGCGGAGCTCGCGCGAGGTCTGCAGCTTCGCCATCTCGTCGCGGACCCGCGCGAGCCGGTGCACCAGCTCGTCGCGGTTGCGCTCCAGTTCGGCGCGCTGGCGTTCGAGGCGTTCGCGCTGTGCGTCGAGGTCTCGCGCGCGGGCGCTCTCGCGCGCGAGCGCGGCGTCCCGGGCAGTGGCCTCGGCGAGCTGCCGCTGCAGCTGTGCGGCCTGTTCGTCGAGGGCGCTGGTCAGCTCGGCCAACCTGGCGTCCTGCGCGGCAGCTTCGGCGTGCGCCATGGCGAGCCGGGCTTGCTCTGCCGCGAGCCGGGTCTGCTCGGTAGCCAGGCGGGCCTGCTCTGCAGCGAGCTGCTGCGCCAGCTGGTCGCCGCGCGCACGTGCAGCTGCCCGATCGCGCACTGCGTCGGCCAGCTCGGCGGTGGTGCGCTCGGCGCGTCCCAGCTGCTTGCTCGCGTCGGTGCGTGCCGCCGCCAGCTGCGCGTCGCGGGCGCGCAGGTCGTCGGCCAGCTGCTGCCGCTGCTTCTCGGCGGCCAGCTGGGCGGCATGCACGGCGTCGCGTTCCTTGGTCGTCGCCTCGACGAGCTGACGGGCCGCGTCCCGTTCGGCGCCGAGGCTGTCGCGCTGGCTGCCTAGCCCGTCGCGTTCAGCGGCCAGCGCGGCGTTGGCCTTGCTCAGCCCGTCGCGTTCGGTGGCCAGCGCGGCGTTGTCCGTGCGCAGCCCGTCGCGTTCCGCGCGCAGCCTGGCCAGCTCGTCCTGCACCAGTTGGCGGACCTCCTGGATCGCCGCCAGCGCACCGCGCGCGGTGGCGAGGTCGGCGCGCAACCCGTCGAGGTCGCGTAGCTGGTCCCGGGCGCGCTGCTCCGCCGCCTCCGCGCGCGCTTGCTGCGTGCGCTCGCCGAGTTCGGTCACGGCGCGCTGCTGGTGTGCGCGCTTCAGCTCGCCGTCGAGATCCTGGATCCGACGCTCGTGCGAGCCCTGCTGCGCCTGCAGCCGCTGCGTGGTGGTCTCCAGCTCCTGCAGGCGCTGCTGCAGCGCCTGCTTGTCCTGTTCCAGTTGGCCGCGGCCCGCCCAGCACTCGTCGAGTCGGATCTGCAGCGAGTCGGCGTAGCCCTGCAGCCAGCGGCGGTTGTCGCGCTCGATGCGCGCCCGCTCCTGCGCCAGTTCCCCGAGCTGGGCACGCAGGTCCGCCTGGCCCGGGTCGTGCGGCAGCGCGTGGGCGGCGGCCTGGTCGCGCGCCGAGCGGACTTCCTCCGCCATCGTGTTCAGCCGTTGCACCAGCTCCTGAACCCGCGGCGAGCTGGCCGCGACGCGATCGACCTGCAGCGCGTCGAACACGGTGTTGAGGAACAGCGCGAAGCCATCGGTCTCGCGGTTGCCGGCGAGGTGCAGGGCCAGCGCATCGAGCACGCGCGCCATCTGCGCCTCGCTGCGGTCGCCGCCGTGTGCGATGAACGCGCGCAGCGCCTGGGCCGCCACGCGATTCACCTCGAGGTAGTACGACCAGCGACGGCCCTCGCGGAACCAGACGGTGTTGGTCGCGTGCAGCCGGTACGCGACCAGCGGTTCGTGGATGTGATGCAGGGCACCGGCCAGGGCGGCTTCGAGGAACAGCTGCCAGTCCAGGCAGTACTTCAGGCTCTGCAGGGAGGCCGCCTGCGCGCGCAGCCACTCGGTGCGGCAGACCAGGTTGCTGCTCGTCGCCAGGAAGTTGCGCTCCAGCAACGCGGCGAACAGCTGGTCCTGCGGCAGGTCCGCCGGTGGCGTGACCCGTGCGAACCAGTGCACCCAGTCGAACACCAGCTTGCCGTCCAGCACGAGGCTGGCGTTCTGCGGCGTCAGTTCGCCGCCGCGCTGGTCGACCAACGCCATGCCGGTGGTGACCAGCTGCACCCTGGGGTCGGCCAGCAAGGCGTCGCGGCAGCGCGCTAGCCGATCGGGGTGGAACAGGTCGTCGCTGTTCAGCAGCGCCACGAACGGCGTGTCGATCGTCGCCAGCGCCTGCAGCACGCTGTTGCCGAGACCGAGGTTGGCGGCGTTGGTGCGCACCACGAGCCGCGGGTCGACGATCGCGCTGGCCTTGGCGACGGTGGCGTCCGGCGAGCAGTCGTCGACGACCAGCACCTTGAAGTTGGCGTACCGCTGCGCCAGCACGCTGCGCAGCGTCTCCTCGATGTAGTCCTCGTGCTTGTAGGACGGAATCAGCACGGTGACGTCGGCCGTGGCGCCGGCCTTCGGCGCCTTCGGTTTGCCGAGCGGGAACGGGCGCTTGCGGGGTTCGGCCTCGCGCAGTCCGAGGCGCTCGGCCCACGGACCGCCGTAGGGCTGCAGGTGCATCGTCGTGGCGAACGCATCGTCGTCGTTCGCCAGCCGCTTGCGTGCCTTTGGCTCGCCGTAGAGGTTGCGCAGCAGCTCCAGCACGGGCGGCGCGTGGTGGTCGGCGGCGACCCGCTGCAGCAGCGCCCGCAGCCAGACCAGCTCCCGCACGGCCTGCACGCCGTCGGGCGTCGCGGTGGTCTTGGCGAGCCAGTTCCGCACGCATTCCAGATGTCCGTGCCCGAACAGCTGCTCGCGCCACCACGCCGCTCGGGCCGGGTCGGTGCACCACGGATGCGCCAGCGGCGGCAGCGTCAGCGGGACGATGGCCGCGGTTTCGCCGCGCAGGGTCCGCTCGATGCGCCGCTGCAGCAGCGCGCGCAGTTCGGCCAGCAAGCGGTCGAATGCCTGCGGTCCGAGGGACTCAGGGCGCTGGTCGCTGCCGCAGCGGGCCCATGTGCTGCCGACGACATCCTTGACGAACCGGAGGTCGTCGATGCCGAGGGCGGCGAGCGGCACCACGCCGTCGCGGTCGAGCACGCGCAGGTCCACGGGAAGCGCGTGCGAAGCCGCGGCGCGCGCGATGTCCTCGAAGGCGAACCAGTGCTCCGGCGTCAGCACGCAGCGCACGGCGGCGCAGACCTGCAACGCAAGCGCCAGCTCGCGCAGCGCTGCGAACGGAGCAGCGTGGTCGCGGGCGGTGAGTTCGAGTTCGGTGACCTTGCAGCCGGCGACCTGGGCCAGCGCGGCATCGACGTCCGAGAGTCGTTCGGTGCGCACCGTCAGGGTGGGGGCGTCCGGTAGCGCGCGCAGGGCCGTCGCCACGGCGGTCAGGGTCGGATGTTCGAACGCGGCCGTGGCCTCGACCACCACCCGCTCGACCTTCGGCAGCAGCGCGAGCACGTCCCGCTGCAACGCGTCGGGCCACGTGCCGTCGGCCGGCAGCCGCAGCACCAGCTGGCGTGGGGTGCCGCGCGCGGGCTCGCACGGTTCGGCGCCGTGGTCGCGTAGGGGCGGTGCTTGCTGCAGCAGGTCGCTGGCGAACCAGTCCGCGCAGCCGCGGCAGTGCGGCTGCGGCAGCCGGGCCGCGGCGAGTTCGGCGCGCACGGCCTCCCCGGTGCTTCCGCGCCAGGCCTTGAGCAGGCCCTTGCTGGCCGGCAGCGTCGTCGTGCCGTGTTCGCACGTGCGCACGGCGCCCGAGCGATCGACGACCAGCTGGTTGGTGGCAGCCGGGCAGGCCGTCCAGTTCGCCGGATCCGTGGCGATCGGCAGCTTGCGCTGGCGGCGCGCGGCATCGAGGTCGGCACGGTCGATCGGCGTCGCCGAAGGGTCGGGCGCCGTAGGCGGCGCGTGCTCGTCAGCCGTGGCCATGGAGTCGGGAGGTGCGGGGCGGAACCGATCGTGCCTATCGGCAGACGAGGGCAGGTGCCGCGATGCGGCGAGGGGGCGGGATGATGGCCGATGCCGCCCCCTCGCGCAAACGGCTGCTGACGCGGCCGCCTCACCGGCCGCGCGCGGCCTAGATGCTGGCCGCGAACTTGGCGAAGGGCGAGTTCTTCACGGCCTCGACCACTTCCTTGTGGTTGGCGACGAGCTCGGCGTAGGGGCGGTCGACGACCTTCGCCAGCGACGTCGGTCGCTTCCAGTCGTTGACGACCCCAAGGAACTTGCGCAGGCCGTCCAGCAGCGGGCTCTCGATTCGCAGGCGGCCATCGGGGCCCGCCTGCCGGCACTCCTCGGCGAGGTCTTCGTAGCAGACCTCCAAGGTGGACATGCCCGCGGTCAGTCGCCGGAAGATCTCGGTCTCCTCCTGCGCCCACTGCGCATAGCTCAGCAGGGTGTCCACATGCAGCTCGACCTGGCCGTTCGCGGCCCGGCCGCTGTAGTTGTGGTAGACGTTGCGGCGCTCGGCGATCGCGATCGACAGTGCCTGGTGCATCACGTTCGCGCGCACCATGTGCACGATCGGGATGCCGCGGGTGCGCACGTACTCGAGCAGGAACGGCCCCTCGCGCAGGTCGCGCAGCACCGGCGCGATGAAGCGCAGCTGGTTGTACTTGATGTCCACGCCGACGGCGCGCAACGCGGAGGCCTTGCTGGGCCAGCCGCGGCGCGTGTCCTCACGCAGGAAGACCAGGTAGTCATCGACCAGCGCGATGCCGTCCGCGGTGCTGATCGGCGGCTGCGCCCGGCTCACCATCGTGCGCAGGTAGTTGGGCCACTGGGCCGGATGCGGGTAGGGCAGCAGCACTTCGCCGTGCACCACGGTCTGGTCGTTGGTGTTCAGCAGCTCGCGGAAGAAGTTGGTGCCACTGCGCTGGCTGCCGACGAGAAGGAAGAAGTTGGTGCCCTCGACCTGGTGGTGCGAGCCATGTCTGGGGTCGATGCTGGTCATGGGTCGATGCGAGCGGAGATCCCTGGGGTCTGGCGATCCTTGATCACTGCCATACGCCATGGACGGCTGTCTTAGCTCGTGTTCTTCGTCGCTCCATCGGTTCGCCGCGCAGGCCGTCTGGAGCGTCCTTGCCATCTGTGCATGCTGGCCGTCGCCCGCGCGGGTCGGCACTATGTCCTAGTGCGCATCTCCCTCGTGATGCCGACGTTGAACGCCGGCCCGTTGCTCGACGAAGTCCTCGACTCCATC
>CAMAUH010000100.1 GCA_945861365.1 Candidatus Kuenenia stuttgartensis | reverse complement strand
ACGTTGGGGTTGGGATGCACCGGATACAGCAGCTGCAGGTCGCCGCGGTCGGCGAGTTCGCGCAGTGCAGTGCATACCGCTTCGAACGGCGCCCCGAAGTTCTCGCGGCGGTGCGCGGTCACGAGCACGAGGCGCTTGCCCGGCTTCGGCTGGAACGGGGCGGTGTCGACGCGGTCGGCGGCCCACAGCAGCGCGTCGATGACGGTGTTGCCGGTGACGTGCACGCTCTTGGCGGGCACGCCTTCGCGCAGCAGGTTCTGCCGCGAACCCTCGGTCGGCGCGAAGTGCAGGCTCGCCATGCGACCGACCAGCACGCGGTTGAGTTCCTCGGGAAACGGGTTGTGCACGTCGCCGGTGCGCAGCCCCGCCTCGACGTGGCCGAACGCGACCTTGCGGTAGAAGCACGCGAGCGCCGTCACCATCACGGTGGTCGTGTCCCCCTGCGCCAGCACGAGCTCGGGCTGCTCCTCGGCGAGCACCGGATCGATGCCGGCGAGCAGCCGCGCGGTCAGGTCGGCGAGGCCCTGGCCGGGCCGCATCGCGTCGAGATCCCGATCGGGATGGATGCCGAAGAACGCGTGGATCTGGTCCAGCATCTGCCGATGCTGCGCGGTCGCCAGCACCCGGGTCTTCGCCCACGGCGCTTCCTGCAGCGCATGCACCACCGGCGCCAACTTGATGGCCTCGGGGCGGGTGCCTACGACGACGAGGATGCGGTGTTGGCGCATGCGGAAGCGGGCACGATGCGGGGCCGGCGCGCGCGGAGCAACAGCGCGGCAGGCAGCGCCGTGACCGGCGCGATCATCTCATCTACGCTGCGCCGCCCTCTCGTCCCCGCGGAGCCCATTCGTGCCAGCCATCGAGACCCCGTACTGGAATCCCAAGACCGAGACGTTGCCGAAGGAACGTCTGCGCGCGCTGCAGCTGGCCAAGTTGCAGCGGCTGGTCGAACGCGCCTGGCACCATTCGCCGTTCCATCGCCGCCTCTACGAGAAGGCGGGCGTGCGACCGGAGCAGATCAAGACGCTCGACGACCTCCGCCGCCTGCCGTTCATGACACGCGAGGATTGGATGGCGAACCAGGCCGAGAAGCCGCTGTTCGGCGACCTGATCACGCGCCCTGAGTCCGACGCGATCCGCTACCACCTGACGTCGGGCACGTCGGGCCGCCAACCGCTGCGCGTTCTCGACTCGCGCAAGGACTGGTCGTGGATCGCCGACATGTGGTGCTACGGCTTCTGGGGCTTCGGCATCCGGCCGACGGACAAGGTCTTCTTCGCGTTCTCGTACGGCTCGTTCATCGGCTTCTGGGGCGCGCACTACTGCTGCGAGAAGATGGGCTGCCTGACGCTGGCGTCCGGCAACATGACGACCGAGCAGCGCGTCAAGCAGATCGTCGAGATGGGCGTGACGGTCGTCTGCGCGACGCCGACCTATGCGCTGCGCATGGGCCAGACCGCCGAGAAGATGGGTATCGACCTGAAGAAGGACGGCAAGGTGCGACGCGTCATCGTCAGCGGCGAACCGGCCGGTTCGATCCCCGCGGTCAAGCAGATGATCGAGGACATGTGGGGCGGCAAGTGCGGCGACACCGCCGGCATGACCGAGATCGGCACGATCATGATCTTCGAGTGCGACCACCAACCCGGCGGCCCGCACATCATCGAGGACCACTTCATCGAAGAGGTGCTCGACCCCGACACCGGCAATCCGGTGGGTTACGGCAAACGCGGCGAACGCGTCGTCACGTCGTTCGGCCGCGGCTTCATCCCGCTGATCCGCTACCGCACCAAGGACCTCGTCTGCAAGGTGCCGCACACGCGCTGCACGTGCGGCCGCACCGGCGACATCTACGAAGGCGGCATCCTCGGCCGCGTCGACGACATGAAGCTGATCCGCGGCACCAACGTGTATCCGCGCGCCGTCGAGGCGGTCGTGCGCGAGCACAAGGAGGTCGAGGAGTTCCAGATCGTGATCACGCGCGTCGACTCCGTGCAGGACGAGATCACGGTGAAGGTCGAGCTGAAGCCCGACCAGGCCGACCAGTGGTCGCGCCTGCAGGCGCAGCTCGGCAAGGACCTCGCCGACGCGCACGAAGGCCTGCGCTTCAACGTCGAGCAGGCGAAGACCGGCGAGCTGCCGCGGTTCGAGTTGAAGGCGAAGCGGCTGCAGGACCTGCGGCCCCAGTACTGAGCGAGGAACCCACGATGACGACGAAGACCGACCTGTTGGGCAATGCGCTGTCGAAGGACGACGTGGAACTGCTCGATCTGTATGCGCGGCTGAAGGCGCTCAGTGCGCGCACCGACCTGCCGCCGGTCGCGAGTGCGAACTGCAAGCAGGCGATGGTGCTGCTGTGGAACGCGTGCAACGACCTGGCGCTGCTGTACGAGGAGCCGGGCTGCGATTGAGCGCGGCTTGACGCGCCGCGAACCCTCAGAAGCGCGGCGCGCCGAACAGCCTGCGCAACGTCCCGCGCGCCGTGTCGTTCGCATTGCGCCACGCGATCGCCTGCTGCAATGGCGAGACGTCTCCGCCGATCCCCCGTTGCCGCCCGGACTCGGGCCCGCGACACTGCGACGATGAGCGATCCCTTGTCCACCGACACCGACGACCCGAACGCTCGGGTCTACTTCGTGTGGGACGAGGAGATCACGTACAGGCAACTGCGCGAACACTTGAGCGTCGAGGATCCAGACGACCGCGCAATGTGGATGGCGCGCGTGATGCGCGAGGCGCGCTACCGGGATGTCTGGCGGTTCGTTCGCCTCGTCGACGTGCTCCGCATGTGGCCCCGCATCGAACGACACCTCGGTCGCATGCGCGAATTCTGGAACTGGCTGATCGAAGGATGGCGAGCGGATGGACTCCTCCCACGGATTGACTGATCTGCAATCAGCGTTGCTCGGCGCCTTCTTCGCGATCGAGAAGCGCTTCGTGCTCACCGGCGGTGGCGCCTTGATCGGATTCCATCTGCATCACCGCACCAGTGACGACCTCGATCTGTTCACCAAACCGCCTGTCGAGATCGAAGACGGGGTTCGGAGCCTTCACCGTGCGGCCGAGAGTCTCGGGGCGTCCGTCGAGAGCACTCGCACGCATCCCGAGTTTCGCCGACTGCTCGTTCGTCGCGGGCGAGAGTCCGTGATGGTCGACCTGGTCGTGGATCGAGCCCCCGATGTCGACTCCCACGAAGACATCCGAGGCATCCGCATCCACTCCTTGCGCGAGATCGGCGCCAACAAGATCTGCGCGCTGGTCGGCCGCGCCGAGATCAGAGACCTTGTCGATCTGCGCGCGATCCTGGCGACGGGACTCGACCTGAAGCAACTGTTGGCGGACGCAGAACGCAAGGATGGCGGGGCCTCCCCCGCGACCCTGGCCTGGCTGCTGGACGGCCTGCGCATTGCTCCGGATGCAAAGCTGCCGACCGGGATCAGCGCGATGGACCTCGATGCCTTCCGCCGGCACCTGGTCGCCGAACTGCGGCGACTCTCGTTGCCTGGCTGAACCTGCGCGATCATCACGCCACGGGCATCATCCCTGCGGTTCCGCCGCCAGCGCATCGCCGAACAACCGCTGCAGCAGCGCATCGAACGCCTGCTGGTACTGCTGGATCTTCACGCGCCCACCGTCGTACGCCGCCAGCCACAGCCAGACCTGCGTCGCACCGCCCCACGACTCGCAGCTGACACGGAAGTAGCCGCCGCCGAAGTTGCCGGCGACGCCGCAGAACTCGCGCTCGCTCGGCGCCAACAAAGCGGTGCCGTTCAGCTTGCTGACCCCGGGCACCTCGAACTCGAACCGCTCCCCTTCGCGCAGCAGTGACAGTTCAGCGATCGCGAGGCCATCGGAACCCGACAAGCGGCTCCACGCCGCCGCAGCCGACAGCGTCGTCGACACCGAGCTCCACGCCAGCAACCGGTCGTGGCCGCGATGCCGCTCGAGGTAGAGGCGCAGGCTGCGCAGCTCCACCGGCCAGCCGCCGCGGATGCCCGCGAACTCGGCGTCGAACGCCGGTTCGTGGCCGAAGCCGGAGTGCTCGACGCTCAGCAGCGTGCCGTGCGCGCGCGCTTCGAGATGGAAGTCGACGAACAACGGACGCTTGCCACCCGCACCGTCGGCGACCGTCGAATCGTGGCGCAGGCGCAGGTGCTTGCCGGGCGTCACCGCTTCGACCTCGAGCGCCCACGTATGCAGGCGACCCCATTGCCAGACGACGCGCCCACCGACGCGCGCCTCGCACAACGCCGACGGCGCGAACCAGCGCACCAGTTCACTGCCGTCGGTGAGCGCCTTCCACACCACGGGAGGCAGGGCCTGGATCTGCAGCTTGGTCTCGAACGTGCGCGGACTGGTCATTGGCAACTCGGAGCGGGCGGGAACGGGCGGCAGCTTGTACGGCAGCGCAGCCCGGTTCCCCGCACCGATCGCGACCATCACGCATCTATCCTGCCGGAATGCGCCCGTTCGTCGCCTCGACCCTCGTGTTCGGCCTGCTGACAGCACTCGCGCCCGCCCAATCGCCGCCGAAGGCACGGCCGCGCGCGCCCAACGTCGTGTTCGTGCTCGCCGACGACCTCGGCTACCGCGAACTGGGTGCGTTCGGCCAGACGAAGATCCGCACGCCGCATCTCGACCGGCTCGCCGCGCAGGGCATGAAGCTGACGCGCCACTACGCGGGTGCCCCGGTGTGCGCGCCGTCGCGCGGAGTGCTGATGAGCGGCAAGCACCCCGGCCACGCCGCCGTGCGCGACAACAAGGAAGCGCAGCCCGAAGGCCAATGGCCGCTGCCAGCGGGCGAAGCGCTGCTGCCGGCGGTGCTGCACGACGCGCACTACGCGACCGGCGCGTTCGGCAAGTGGGGCCTCGGCATGTTCGGCACCAGCGGCGATCCGCTCGCGCGCGGCTTCGATCGCTTCTTCGGCTACGACTGCCAGCGCCACGCGCACTCGTACTGGCCCGCGTATCTGTACGACGACGCGAACCGCATCGCGCTCGGCAACCAGCCGCCGGTGCCCGGCGGCGGCAAGCTGCGCGCTGGCGAGGACGCCGCCGATCCGGCGAGCTACGCGCGCTTCGTCGGCAGCGACTACGCGCCCGATCGCATCCTGACCGCCGCGACCGCGTTCGTGCGCACGCACGCGGCGCGGCCGTTCTTCCTGTACTTCCCGTCGGTGCTGCCTCATCTGGCACTGCACGCGAAGCCCGCGGACCTGCAGGCCTACGACGGCGCGTTCCCGGAGACGCCGTACACCGGCGGCAACGGCTACACACCGCACCGCACCCCGCGCGCGGCCTACGCGGCGATGATCACGCGGCTCGACGCCGACGTCGGCGCCTTGCTCGCGCTGCTCGACGAGCTGCAGCTCGCGAACGACACGATCGTCGTCTTCACCAGCGACAACGGCGCCACGCACAGCCCGGTCGGCGGCACCGACGTCGACTTCTTCGCGTCGTGCGGCGAACTGCGCGGCCGCAAGGGCTCGATGTACGAGGGCGGCATCCGCGTGCCGGCGATCGTGCGCTGGCCCGGCCACGTGCCTGCCGGCAGCGAGAGCGCGCGCCTCACCGGCTTCGAGGACTGGCTGCCGACGTTGGCCGAACTGTGCGGTGCGACGCCGCCGAAGGACGTCGACGGCATCGCCTTCGGCGCGACGTTGCGCGGCGAGCAGCAGCCGGAACGACCGTTCCTGTATCGCGAGTTCGCCGGCTACGGCGGCTGGCAGGCGGTGTGGGTCGGCAAGCACAAGCTGGTGCGCCGCCAGCTGCAGGATCCCGCGAAGGCGACGACGGAGCTTTACGACCTCGAGGCGTCCCCCGCCGAGTCGGCCGACCTGGCGGCTGCGCAGCCCGAACGGGTGCGCGAGCTGTCGGCGATCCTGCGCCGCGAACACGTGCCGTCGCCGACGTTCCCGTTGGCAGCGATCGACGCGAAGTGACGGCGCGCGTGCGCGGTCAGTCGCCGAACACGTCGGCCAGCGACTGCGCCGTCAGCACGGCACGCGACCACTGCAGCAGTTCGGCCGCCGAGGCGCGCTCCAGGCGCCGCAGCGTGGTCTTGCCGAGCTCGCCGAACCGGTGCTGCAGCAGCTCGCACAGCAGGTCGATCTGGCCGCGCTGCATGCCCTGCCGCAGGCCCTTCTGCAGGCCTTTCTGCAGGCCCTCCTCCAGTCCCCGTTCATGACCGGAACGTTCGCCGACTCGCAACGCGGCCTGATGGATCCGCTGTAGACAACTCATCATGGTCTCCTCGGCAGGTTTGCCGACTTTGGCGTAGGCGTCGCGCAGGGTCATGTGGTCCTCGTTTCGAACGGCGACGACGTAGGTTACCAGCTGGCGGTAGAGCTGTCGGGTGCCGCTCTGTACCTGCAGCTTGCGGTAGAGCCGCCGCCAACTGGCGATCAGCTCGGCGATCCGTCGATGCCGCCACACCTGCTGGAGGTGTAGCAACGGCAGCAGTGTGCCGACCGACAACCGCCGTCGGTGCAAACCCTCGGCATCGGTCGCGGCGAGGTCGTCGAGCACCACGTGGAACTGCGGCTGCAGCGCGGTGAACGGCGCCGGCAAGCCCTCGAGGTCCAGAAGCCCGCGCAGATCCGTCGGACCCTGCCATGGCCGCTGGCCGTGGTAGAGCACCACCGACACGATCGCCGGCAGCAGCTCGGCCTCGGGCTGCTCGGCACGGAACCGCTCCCACACGCGCAGGTGGTAGCGCAACACCTGCAGCAGCAGGAACCGCTCGAACGTGGCCTTGTGCTCGTACAGCAGCCGGATCAGCACACGACGCCGGCCAGCGCGTGCCTCGAACAGCAGGTCGGCATGGTGCTCCCCCAGTTCGGGATCGACGAACGCCGGATCGACCGCGCGCAGAGTCGTCCAGTCGATCGCCGCCACCAGGGCTGCCGGCAACGCACTGCGCAACAGCTCGCCGGCTCGGACCGGATCGGCGAACGCAGCGCGGAACAACGCGTCGTGCGGGTTCTGCAGAAACCAGGTTTCCTCGGGATTCACGCCCCATGAGTGACATGACCTCGTCAGCGGTCGCACAAATCGTGCGCGGAGGCCTTCGCCGACCGCCACCACCCGCCGCCAGCTATCCTCGTCCGCCTCGCCGCACGGGAATCTCGCCCAGCCTCGCCATCGATCCGCCCGCCGCGGCATGGAATGCCCACACGCGTGTCCGACCCACTGCACCACGACCTGCAACAGCACGCCGCTTCGCTGCGGTCGCTCGCGCGCGATCTGCTGCGCGACGCGCACGCGGCGGAGGACGTCACGCAGGCGACGCTGCAGCAAGCGCTGGTCAAACGACCGCCGCACGCCGACTCGCTGGGCGGCTGGCTGGCGACGACGCTGGTCAACTTCGTGCGCCAATGGCGCCGCGGCGAACGGCGCCGCACCACGCGCGAAGCCGCGCTGCCGCGCCAACGCGCCGAAGCCTCGGTCGCCGAGGCCCTGGTCCGGCGCGAGATGCTGGCCGCGGTGACCGACGCGGTACTGGCGCTCGACGAGCCGTACCAGACCGCGATCTTCCTGCGCTACTTCGAGAACCTGCCCCCGCGCACGATCGCGCAGCGCACCGGCGCCAACGTCGCGACGGTCAAGAGCCGCCTCGCGCGCGGGCTGGTGCTGCTGCGCCATCGCCTCGACAAGGGCTCGCCGCCGCGGCGCGCCTGGCAACCGGCCCTGGCCTGCGCCTTCGGCCTGCCGACCTTTCCCATCCTGTTGCTACCGACCGGAGCCTTGCTCGTGAGCGCCACTGCCAAACTGCTACTCGCCGCCGGACTGCTGTGCATCGGCGGCTGGCTGATGCTGCAACGCGACGATGCCACGCTGACGCAACGCGCAGCGACGGAACAGAACGGCCAATCCGCGGCCGCCACCGCCGCTGGTGCGCTCGACACCGCGAAGCAGTCACCGACCGCGGAGCGCGTCGCCGCCGAGGGCCCCGCACCCGAGCCCTGGTTGCTGCACCCGTTCACGATGGAACTCGAAGTGCGCATCGTCGACCCGCTCGGGCTGCCGGTCCAAGGCCACACGCTGCAGCTGGCGCCGTTCGGCTGCCCGATGTGCAACGCCCCCGCGGCGACCGATGCCGACGGCCGCGTGCTCGTCAGCTGGCGTTCGCGCACGCCGAGCATGGAGATCGACTTCGCCGAGCCGCTCGGCCTGCGGCGGCGGCTGCAGGTCGAACAGGGCAAGCGCACCAGCATCGTGCTGCTTGGCGAAGCGTCGTCGGGGCAGTCGTTCCGCCTCGTGTCGTCGACGAACGGCAATGGCAACGTCGCCGTACTCGGTGACGTGCCGGTGCTGAGCAGCTTCTTTCGCGCCAACAGCTTCGGCGGCGGCGACACCGGCATGCGCGCCGGACTGCATCCGTTCGCCAGTTTCGGCGAGAGCTGCCTCGTGCCGATCGACCCCCCGACCGAGGAAGGCCCGGCGAGCGAAGTGACCTTCACTCTGGGCTCACGCAACATCTCGTTCAGCCTCGACGCCCTCACGTTCAAGGTCGACAACGACGGCAAGGCCGGCAACGCGGCGCCCGAAGCGGCCCGCATCGCCGGCACCGTGTTCGATGAACAGGGCAAACCGCAGGCGAAGACCGCCGTCGCGCTGCTCGGCGCCGGGCCACAGCCGGTGCAGCGTGTCGAGACCGACGACGCCGGCGCCTTCGTGTTCGAGAACGTGGTCGCGGGCAACTACACGGTGCGCGCCGGTGGCGATCGCGCCGGCCTCGGCACCAGCAGCGCCGTCGCCACCACCGGCACGACGCCGACCACGGTGCACCTGCGCACGGGTTCCTGCATCCGCGGCCGCGCGCTCGACGCCGCCGGTAAAGCCATGGCGAACGCGCGACTCGAGTGGCGCGCCGCCGACGGCAGCTGGGTCGACGGCACGCGCACCGGCGACGATGGCTCGTTCGTGTTCGCCAACCTGCCCGGTGGCCCGGGCAGCGTGCTGCTGTTCCCCGGCGACGGCGAACGCCGCTTGCCGCTGGCGCAGCAACCCGCGTTGCTGCCCGACACCGGCGATGTGCTGCTGCAGCCGAAGGACGCCGGCAGCTCGCTGCGCGTGCAGCCGATCCGGACCGCCGGCGCCGGCGCGCCGACCGTGCGCGCATGGCAGATCGACACCGGCCTCGCGATGCGCATGAAGGCGCCCGAGGGCGAAGGCGACACCTGGACGCTCGATCACCTGCCAGCCGGCTTCTACGAACTCGAGGCGCACAGCAAGGACGCCGGGCGCAAGCCGCTCGGCCGCCACTGGCTCGACGGCAAGGCCACGGTGGACCTCGGCCGCGTCGAACTGGCGAAGAGCGGTGAGATTGCGTTCACGCTGCCGCCCGGGCTGTTGCCCGCGTCGGCTGAACAGCAGGCCTGCGAGCTCTACCAGCTGCGGCGTGACACCGACGTGCGCGGCGAGGCGTCGCCACCACCGCTCGACAAGGCCATCCGGCTGCCGATCGGCGACTGGGTGTTCGCGTTCAAGGCCGCGGACGGCAGCGTGCGCTTCCACCGCTTCAGCGTGCGCGCCGGCGAGCGCACCGTGATCGCACCGCCCGCGCAGTGAGAGGCACACCGTGCGGCCCACGACCGGGGCGCTAGAGTGCTCGGCCCGATGCCGACTCCGCCCAGAACCCCTACCGCACGCAACGTGCTCGGCACGCCCATGAAGCCCTGCAGCGAACGCCCGCTGACCGGCTTCTTCCGCGACGGCTGCTGCAACACCTCGCCCGCCGACCAAGGTGCGCACACGGTCTGCGCCGTGATGACCGCCGAGTTCCTGGCCTACTCGAAGCTGGCCGGCAACGACCTGTCGACGCCGCATCCGGAGTTCGGCTTTCCCGGCCTGAAGCCCGGCGACAACTGGTGCCTGTGCGCCGCCCGCTGGGTGCAGGCCTACGAAGCCGGTCACGCGCCGCGCCTCGACCTCGAGTCGACGCACGAGCGCACGCTCGAATTCGTGCCACTCGCGGTGCTGCAGCGCTTCGCGATCCCCGGCTGAGCGCCGCCCGCATCCGCATGACGACCTCGCCCTCGACGTTCCGCCTGCTGCTCTGGCCATCCCTGATCACGCTCGCCATCAGCCTGCTGCGCCTGCTCGGCGAAGTGCAAGGCTGGGTGAACGCGCAGTCCGGCGGCGCTGGCCACCTGCTCGGCATCTCGTGGTGCATATTCGTGTTCGGCGGCTGGTTCGCGACGCGGCTCGCGCGCGCCGGCTCGCTGCCGCGCCACTTGCCCGCCTGGCCGTGGGGCATCGCCCTGCTGCTGCTGCAGCTCGGCGCCTTCGTGTGGGCTGTGAAGGACATCGACCCGGTGATGCCAGCGACAGCGGAGGCCCAGCTCGCAGCGGCTGATGCGCTGGGTATCTCGATCGTGCAGCTGGTCATCTGCACCAGCGTGCTGGCCGCTTTCGCGTTCACGATCTGGCCGCGGCTGTGCTGGACGCTGCTGCTCTACGGCCTCGGCGCCCGCCTGACCGTCGTCGCGCTGACGTGGTGGGCGAAGTCGGCGGGCTGGAACACGCACTACACGAAGTTTGGCCCGCAGGGTTTCGAGCGCGACCTGCCTCGCACGCTGGCCAGCGCCAGCCTCGCGCAGCTTGGCATGTGGGTGCCGCTGACGGTGGTGTTCGGCTGCGTCGTCGGCACGCTGTTCGCGCGCCGGCGCGCTGCGTGACGCACCGCGCGGCGGCTTCTCAGTGCGCGAGCTCGCAGGCCTCGTAGACCGGGCCTTCCATGCAGGTGCGCGAGTACGGCCAGCCCTTGAAGCGCGGCCCCTGCACCTTGACCGTGCAGCCGTTGC
>CAMAUH010000099.1 GCA_945861365.1 Candidatus Kuenenia stuttgartensis | reverse complement strand
GCACTGGACCGCCTGGCAGAAGAAGCTCGAGGCCGCCGTCGTCAAGAACCAGAACCTCGACAAGGCAAAGAAGAACCTCTACGGCTCCTGGAACCCCACCTGCGCCTGGGGTGAAGACGGTGGCCGCGTCTACAGCACCGCCATCCTGGCGCTGACCCTGCAGGCGAATTCGCGCTACACGCGGCTGGTGCGCTGAGCGACCCGGGTCAGGCGCGTCCCGTTCCGAGCCAACTGGCGCCGCCGAGGGTCTACACACCGTTTGGCGGCACGACAGCGGGTGCTTTCTCCCTGCCGCCGCCGAGGCCCTTGGCATCGACTGGCTCCCGCGATCCGGCTCCCATCGCGAGATTTCCTGAAGTAGGACTCAAGCGGCGACCGATGCATTCCTCGGCAAGGCAGCGGACTCCGCTCCGACGCCACTCAGCAAAGGAACCGAGGTAGACAGATGGGCCTTCGCGTCAATTCGAACATCGCATCCCTGAACGCCCAGCGTTCGTTGTCGAACACGACGGACCGACTGCAGGCGAACTACCGCCGGCTGTCGACCGGTCTGCGCATCTCGACGGCATCCGACGATGCGGCAGGACTCGCGATCTCCGAACGCTTCCGCGCCCAGGTGCGATCGACCAACCAGGCGATCCGCAACGCCCAGGACGGCATCTCGCTGACGCAGACGGGTGAAGGCGCACTCAACGAAGTGAGCTCCATCCTGATCCGCATGCGCGAACTGTCGACCCAGGCGGCCAACGGCACGGTCAGCAGCGCCGACCGCACCACGCTGAACCAGGAGTTCACCGACCTGATCAACGAGATCGACCGCATCGCGCAGTCGACGACGTTCAACGGCGTGAAGCTGCTGGACGGCACCGGGTCCACACTGACCTTCCAGGTCGGCACCGGCACCGCGGTCGGCATCGACACGATCCAGCTGAGCACGTCGGACACGCTGGCGTCGACGCTCGGCCTGTCGAGCCTGAACATCGGCTCCACCGGCAGTCCTTCGACGGCGATCAACAGCCTCGACAACGCCATCAACGTGGTCAGCCGCGTCCGCGGCCAGTTCGGCGCCGCCCAGAACCGCCTGACGACGACGATCGCGAACCTGCAGATCCAGTCGGAGAACCTCAGCGCCGCCGAGTCGCGCATCCGCGACGTGGACGTGGCGGTGGAGACGTCGGCGCTGACGCGCAACTCGATCCTGCAGCAGGCAGCGATCTCGATCCTGGCGCAGGCGAATACCCAGCCGCAGGCGGCCCTGCAGCTGCTGAAGGGCTGAGCCCACCGCGGTCGCTTCGAGCGCGCAGCGCTCGGCCGCCGATCACTTCATCGAAGCGACGGCGCGCGCGACCTGGCCCTTGTGGCGGGACGCGCGGTTCTTGTGGATGACGTGGGCCTCGCCGGCCTTGTCGATGATCTGGCAGACCGCCGACAGCATCGCTGCGGCCTTCGCCTTGTCACCGGACTTGACCAGGGTCATCAGGGTCTTCACCGCGCTCTTCATGCGCGACATCTTCGCCTTGTTGGCAACGCGGTTCTTCTCGCTCTGCCGGGCGCGCTTCAGTGCTTGCTTGCTGTGAGCCATCGCTACGTTCTTCGGATTGGAATGGGGTCGTCGGGGAAAATCAGGGAATGGTTCGGTCGAGCGGCTTTGGGCTTCAGGCCTTCAACTGCTCCACCTTCTTGGCGACATCGCGGAAGCCGATGTCCTGTTCGAGAATGCGGGTGAAGTGGCGCAGCGCGTCGTCGCGCTTGCCGATCGACTGGCAGATGCAGCCCATTTCGTAGAGGGCTTCCTTCGCCATCACGCCGGAGCCGGCCGCCGCCACGGCCTTCTCGAACTGGCCGAGCGCCAGTTCGGGCAGGCTCTTCTGCTGGAACGCGCGGCCGAGCAGGAACAGCGCTTCGTTCTTCTTGCGCGGGTCCTTCACGCCTTGCTGCAGTTCGGCGATGGCCGCGTCGATCTCGCCGATGCCGAGCAGGCTGGCGCCGAGATCGAACCGCGCGGCGAGGTCCGCCGGGTTGCGCTCCACGCGCCGCTTGCTCTCGGCGACCTTCATCTGCTGCAGCGCGCCGCGGGCTCGCGCCACCGCGGCCTCGTCGCCAGCGCGTTCAGCCTTCTGCACCATCTGCTCCTGCAGACGGATGCGCAGGTCGCCGGCCAGTTCCTGCACTTCGAGGTCGTTCGGCTGGGCCCGCAGCAGCTGCTCGACCAGGTCGAGCGCGCCGGACAGGTCCTTCGCCATCTCACGCAAGCGTGCGCCGCGGCGCAGCAGCTTCACGTCGTTCGGCGCGGACTGCAGCTTCTCCTCGACGGTCGTCAGCTCCGCCTCGACCTCTTCGGCCGACAGCTGCAGACGATCCTGCCGCTCGAGCTGGCGCTGCTGGTCCTTGTCCTTGATCAGCTCGCGCGAACTCTGCGCCTTCTCGATGCCGCTGCTGCGCAGCGCACCCTCGGCAGCGAGGTTCTTGCGCGCCTTCAGCGACTCCTGATCGCGCGGGTCGACCTTCAGCGCCTGCTCGTAGAACGCGAGCGACTCCTGCACCTTGCCCTGCTCGTAGGCCAAGGCCCCCGCAGCGCGGCAGGCATCCAGGCAGCGCGGCTGCTGCTCGGCCAGGGCCCCATAGACCGCCAAGGCGGACTTCTTGTGGCCCGCGCGCAGCAGCGCCTCACCGAGCTTCAGGTTCACCGCTTCGGACAGCGGATCGTGCACCAGGTAGCGCTCGTACGAACGCGACGCCGCAGCGTGCTGGCCGAGCAGCTTCGACAGGTTGCCGAGCAGCAGCGAGAAGCCGCCGAGCAGCAGCGCCCCGAGTTTGGACGCCGGCTTCTGGGCCACCTTCTGGAACAGCGCCTTGCGCAGTCCCGCGCGCGCGTCGCCGAAGTCCGGCTGGATCGCGAGCACTTGGCCGTAGATCTTGACGGCCATGGCGAAGTTCCGCCGCTTCACGGCGTCGGCAGCTTGCTCGAGATACTTGCTGAGATCCATTCGAAGGTCGACGAACGCCGGTCGCTGGCTTGACGGCGGCGAAAGGGGCGAAGACTCTACCTGCCCCCCGATGGGCCCGCAACCGCGGCGTCTCGGCGTTCCTCGGCCCGGCCCTGCCGCGCCACCCGACCAGCACCGTGCCCTGCGGCACCCGTAAGCAGCAATGGAAGTCCTCGTCTATCCCGATCCTGTCCTCCGCCGCGGCGGCAAGACCATCACCCGGTTCGACGCCGAGCTCCGGCAACTGGCCGAACGCATGATCGAAGCCATGTACGAGGAGGGTGGGGTCGGCCTCGCTGCGCCGCAAGTGGGCATCGAACAGAAGCTGCTGGTCCTGAACCCGAGCGGCGATCGCAAGGACCGTTCGGGCGAGCTGGTGCTCTGCAACCCCAAGCTGACCCGCAAGAAGGGGCGTGAGTTCGGCGAGGAGGGCTGCCTGTCGTTCCCCGGGATCCATGCCGATGTCGAGCGGTGGATCGACATCACCGTGACCTACCAGGACCTGGACGGCAAGGAACAGGTGATGGCGGCGAACAGCTGGCTGGCGCGCATCGTGCAGCACGAGCTCGACCACCTCGACGGCGTGTTCTTCGTCGACCGGTTGACCGCGACCGAGAAGTTGCGGGTGAAGCCGCAGCTGCAGGAACTCGAAGGCCGCGGCGCCTAGGCCGGCGGCGCATGCGCACGATCGAAGGCCTCGACGCGCTGCTGGCGCTGGATCTGGTCGCCAACTACGGGTCGGCACCGCCATCGCACTCCGTCGTCGCGGTCGGCGTCTTCGACGGCGTACACCTCGGCCACCAACGGCTGCTGCACGAACTGCTCGAACTCTCGTCGACGCTGGACGCGATGCCGACCGTGGTCACCTTCGCGAACCACCCCGACCAGGTGCTGCACGGCCAGGCGCCTGCACCCCTGGTCAGCGTGCCGCACCGCCTGCGCCTGCTGCGCCGCGCCGGCGTGTCGCGCCTGGTGCTGCTGCAGTTCGAGCCGCGGCTGCAGAACATGACGCCGCGCGAATTCACGCAGCGCGTGCTGGTCGGGGCGCTGCACACGCGCGGTCTGCTGCTCGGCTACGACTCGGCACTGGGCAAGGACCGCGCCGGCACGCCGGCGTGCTTCGCGCAACTCGGCACCGAGTTCGGCTTCCAGGTGCACACCGGCCAGCCGTTCGAGCTAGACGGCGTGCCGGTGTCGTCGACCGCGATCCGCGAGGCGATCCAGCAGGGCGACCTCGCCCGCGCGCAGCGGTTCCTCGGCCGGTTCCCGGGCGCGCTCGGCACCGTCGTGCACGGCAAAGCGCGCGGCCAGCAACTGGGCTTCCCGACCGCGAACCTGGCGATGCAGCCGGGTGCCCTGCCCCCCGCCGGCGTCTACGCGGTCGAAGCGATCCTCGACGGCAGCGTGCATCCGGCGGTCGCCAACCTCGGCAGCGCGCCGACCTTCGCCGACCGCCAGGGCCAGACGCGACTCGAAGTGCACCTGCTGGACTTCCACGGCGACCTGTACGGCCGCGAGCTCGAGGTCGTGTTCCGGCAGCAGCTGCGCCCCGAACGCAAGTTCGCCGACGCCGCGGCGCTGCGGGCCCAGATCGCGCTCGACGTCGCGGACGCGCGGCAAGTGCTGCGCGCGTGATCGATCAGCCGCCGGCGCGGCGGAAGCGGAAGTGGCCGACGCCGATGTGCCGCTCGCGGAAGCCCGCCTCGCAGTAGGCGAAGTAGTACTCCCAGGCGCGCACGAGGCCCACGCCGCCGCGCTGCAGGAACGGCTGCGGCTCGCGCAGCACCTGTTCCCGCCACAGCTGCAGCGTCGTCGCGTAGTGCAACCCGAAGTCCTCGTAGTGCTCGAGCTGCAGGTCGGTGTGTTCGCTGGCCGTCTCGACGAGCACGCGCACCGACGGGATGAAGCTGCCCGGGAACACGTGGCGCTTGATGTAGTCGACGGCGCGCAGCGCCGAGGCGTAGTGGCGATCGGCGATCGTGATGGCCTGCAGGCCCAGCAGGCCACCGGGCCGCAGCCGGGCCGCGCAGGCCTTCAGGTAGGTCGGCAGGAAGCGCGCGCCGACGGCCTCCACCATCTCGCACGACAGCAGCTTGTCGAAGGTGCCGTCGAGGTCGCGGTAGTCGCTCTGCAGCAGCTGCACGCGTTCGTGCAAGCCCGCCGCGCGCACCCGTTCGCTGGCGCGCGTGAACTGGTTGCGCGAGATCGTCGTCGTCGTCACGCGCGCGCCGCACTGGCCGGCCGCGTGCAGCGCGAGGCTGCCCCAACCGGTGCCGATCTCGAGCAGGCGATCGCCGCGCTGCAGGTCGACGAGCCGGCACAGCCGGTCGAGCTTGCTGCGCTGGGCGTCGGCCAGCGACTGGCCCTCGTGCTCGAACCACGCCGACGAGTAGGTCATCGACGGATCGAGGAAGTGCGCGAACAGGTCGTCGCCGAGATCGTAGTGGTCGACGATGTTGCGCTCGCTGCCAGGGCGGCTGTTGCTGCGCAGCCCCTGCCAGGCCCGCAACAGCAGGCGGCGCGGCCACGCCCACAGCGAGCCGTCGAGGTCGAGCAGCACCTCGCGATCGCGCACGAACAGGCGCAGCAGGCCGACCAGATCGCTGCACGACCACTTGCCGGCGACGAACGTCTCGCCGACCGCGATGTCACCGCTCTGCGCGACCGCGCTCCAGAAGGAGGGGTCGTACACGTCGACGACGAAGGTGCCGAGCGGCCCATCGGGCGCCCCGACGGTGCGTTCTCCTTCGGCATCGCGCAGCGTCACCGCGCCGGATCGCAACGCTTGCAGGCGTGCGCAGCAGCGCTCGCGCAGCCAACGCTGCACGGCGCTGGGCTGCTGGCGCGCCGTGGCGACCTCGGCGACACCACCGCGCGCGATCAGGATCGAGCCGGGCATCAGCGGCCTCCCGCGGGCGGATGCGCATGGAACGGCGCGCGCTTGCACCACAGCACGAACGCGTGCCAGTAGATGCTGGCGACGACCTTGACCGCCATCAGCGGCTGCCGCAACCACGCCCGCACCAGCGAGCCGGTGCTCCACGGCCGCGCCTGCAGCGCGAGCGTCGCGTCGAACACGCAGCCGGCCGCCGCATGGTTCTCCATGTGCACCGCGAGCCGTTCGCCGGGCGTGCCGAACGTCCACTCGTAGCGCTGCTGCATCGGCTGGAACGGACTGACGTGGAAGGCCTTCGCGAAGCTGCCGCGCAGCGTGCGTTCGCCCGCCGCCTCGCCGCCGGCGGCGACCACGTAATGGTGGCGCTCACCCCACGGGGTGTTGGTGATCTCCGCGAGCACCGCGGTGAGTCGTTCCTGCCGGTCGAAGCAGTAGTAGAAGGACACGGGATTGAAGACGAAGCCGCAGCTGCGAAGGTTGGTCAGCATGCGCACCGGGCCTTCCGGACGCACGCCTGTCTTCGCCGCGACCGCATCCCGGATGCAGTCGACCAGCGGTCGCTGCGGGTCCCCGAAGTAGTCGGCGCGGCGGTAGCGCATCGGCGCCGGGCGCCGGTGCGACCACCACCACCGGCCCGCGAACGCGGCATCGAGTTCGTCGAGGTCGAGATAGACGAACCATGCGCGCACGCGGAACGAATGCGCCACGGCATCGAAGCGACGGTGCTGCACCTGACCGACGTAGACGCGGCTGTGGCGCACGCCCGGCGACGCGCTCACGCCAGCTGCCCCGGTGGCCCGTGATCGTCCGGCCCGATGCCGAAGTCGGCGGCGATGCGCAGCGCCGCCTGCACGCCGTCCTCGTGGAAGCCGAACCCGCACCACGCCCCGCCGAACCACACGCGCCGCATGCCGTTGATCGTGCCGACCCGCTCCTGGGCCGCGACGCCGGCGGCATCGAACACCGGGTGGTGGTAGACGAAGCGCCGCAGCACCTTGCTCGGGTCGATCGCGTCGCTGCGGTTCAGGGTGATGTTGTAGACCGTCGGTCCCGGCAGCCCCTGCAGGATGTTCATGCAGTAGGTCACGGTGGCGCGTTTGTGCTCGGTGCGGCCGAGGTGGTAGTTCCAGGCCGCCCAGGCCCGCCGGCGCACCGGCAGCAACCGGGTGTCGGTGTGCAGCACGACCTCGTTCTCCTGGTACGGGATCGCCCCCAGCACCGCGCGCTCGGCGTCGCTCGGATCGCCGAGCAGAGCCAGCGCCTGGTCGCTGTGCGTCGCGACCACCGCAGCGTCGAAGCGTTCGGCGGCCGCATCGCCGGCCTGCACCAGCACCCCGTCGTCGACGCGGGTCAGGCGCCGGACCGGGCAGCGCAGGCGCACCGCTGCTGCGAACGGCGCGCTGAGCGGCTGCAGGTAGCTGCGCGAGCCGCCGACCACCGTCAGCCAGTCGGGCCGATCGTTGACCGACAACATGCCGTGGTTGCTGAAGAAGCGGACGAAGAAGCTCGCCGGCATCGACATCAGCTGCTGCGGCTCGGCCGACCAGATCGCCGACATCATCGGCAGCAGGTAGTGCTCGCGGAACGCGCGGCCGAAGCGCCCGCGCTGCAGCACTTCGCCGAGGTTCGCGTCGCTGGCGCCGTAACCGGCCGCCAGGCGGTGGAAGCGCAGGATGTCGCGCAGCATGCCCCAGAACGACGGCCGCAGCAGGTTGGAGCGCTGCACGAACAGGCGATCGAGGTCGGCCCCGTTGTATTCGAGCCCGGTGCGCTCGCAGCGCATGCTGAAGCTCATCGTCGACGCGCGCAGCGGCACGCCGAGGCGCTGCATCAGGGCCAGGAAGCCCGGATACGTGCGGTCGTTGCAGACGATGAAGCCGGTGTCGACCGGCAGCGAGCCGGTCGGCGTCGCGACGTCGACCGTGTGCGTGTGGCCGCCGAGGCGATCCTCCGCCTCGAACACCACCACGTCGTGGGCCCGGCACAGACGCTCGGCCGCGAGCAACCCGGTGATGCCGGTGCCGACGATCGCGAGGCGTTTGCGGCCGCTCCCGAGCAGCTGCGCCGCGAGGTTCATCCGCGCAGACGGCGTTCCTTCGCGCAGGTCCGGGCCGGAATCGGCGTCAGGTTGCGCACCAACCCGACCAGCGACAGCAGGCGCAGCCCGTAGTAGGACATGTCGATCTCCCACCAGCGGAAGCCCATGCGGGCAGTGCCCGGCGCCCAGTGGTGGTTGTTGTGCCAGCCCTCACCGAGCGTGATCAGCGCCAGCAGGAACGAGTTCTTGCTCTTGTCCTTGGTCGGCCACACGCGACGCCCGAACAGGTGCGCGAGGCTGTTGATCGACGCGGTGCCGTGGAACAGCACGGTCGTCGAGATGCTGAAGCCCCACACGCCCATCTGCAGCGCGTCGGTGCCGAGGCTCGGCGCCCACACCTGCAGCGCCCAGCCGAGCAGCAGGCAGAAGCCCAGCAGCATCAGCGGCACCGCGGTGTCGTTCTTGTCCAGCCAGCGCAGCTCCGGGTACTTGGCGAGGTCGGGCACCTGCTTCAGGTCCGTCGGGTGGTGCCGTTCGCTCATGATCCAGCCGACGTGCGACCACCAGAAGCTGTGCGCGACCGGCGAATGCGCGTCGTCGATCGTGTCGCTGAAGCGGTGGTGCTTGCGATGGTGCGCCGCCCACCACAGCGGGCCGCGCTGCGTCGCCGACGCCCCGAGCAGCGCGCCGACGAACTGCATCCCGCGGCCGACGCGGAACGAACGATGCGAGAAGTAGCGATGGTAGAACGCCGTGATGCCGAACATCCGCAGCAGATACAGTGCTGCCGCGACGATGACTGCGACCGGGCTCCAGCCCACCCACACCACCAGCACGCAGGACGCCTGCAGCACCAGGAACGGCCAGATGCGCTTCCACTGCACGGAGTCGATGTCGTGCGCCGGCTCGGCCATTGCTGGCGAAGCGGTCGCCCGCGGAATCTCGACCTTGGGCTCGAGCGTGGCGGAAGGGGGCAGAGTTTGAACGGCCTGGTCGCTCGGCTGCATGCGGTGCTTAGCGCGATAGACCGCGCGGCCAGGAGATGCAACCGGTTGCCTCCCGGTTGCGTCAACCTTGGAGCCTCGAATCACGGCGCATTCGCGAGGTGCTCTTGAGCCCTGCTCTCTGGGTTGCCGCCGCGGCACTGGCCGTCGTGTTCGCCCTGCTGTGGTGGCGGCAGGTGTTCACCCGCAACGCCACCTCGGTCGACGCGGCCTGGGCGCTGGCGATCGGCGGCACCGCGCTGGCAGCCGCAGTGTGGCGCGATGGCGCCGCGGTGCAGCGCATGCTCGCCGGCGGCCTCGCCGTCGCGTGGAGCGGCCGACTCGGCTGGCACCTGCTGCTGCACCGCGTGTTCGGCCACGCCGGCGAGGACGGCCGCTACAAGGCGATGCGCGAGCACTGGGGCGCCCATGCCAACGCGCGCTTGTTCTGGTTCTACCAGGCCCAGGCTGGCGCGGCGTTCGTGTTCGCGCTGCCGTTCTGGTGCCTCGCCGGCCATCCGGCTCCGGGCCTGTCGACAGCCCAATGGGCCGGGCTGGCGCTGGTGCTGGTCGCCCAGTTCGGCGAACACCGCGCCGACCGCCAGCTGCAGCAGCATCGCAGCGACCCGAGCCAGCGCGGCCGCACCTGCCGGACCGGCCTGTGGCGCTACAGCCGCCACCCGAACTACTTCTTCGAATGGGCGTCGTGGTGCGGCATCGCCGCGGTCGCGGCCCCCGCCGCCGGCTGGCTGGCCGCGATCCAGCCCGTGGTGATGTTCGGCCTGATCCGCTTCGTCAGCGGCGTGCCGTTCACCGAGCTGCAGAGCCTGAAGAGCCGCGGCGACGACTACCGGCGCTACCAGCGCACGACGAACGCGTTCTTCCCGTGGTGGCCACGGGCAGGACAGGAAGGACCACGATGATGCACTGCCCCGCACCCGCAGGATCCGCGCGATGAGCACGCGCACCGAACGCTGGCTCGAACGCGGGCTGCTGCCCGATTGGCTGATCCGCATGGGCATCCGGCGGCTGCTGCGGGCGCGCCTGCGCGACGAACACGCCGACGACGCCGAGCAGAGCGCGGCGAGGCTGCAGCAGTGGCTGGCCGAATGCGACCGCGCGCCGATCGCGGTCGAGACCGCGGCAGCCAACGAACAGCACTACGAGGTGCCGGCGGCGTTCTACGCACGCGTGCTCGGCCGCTACCGCAAGTACAGCTCGGGGCTGTGGACGCGCGGCAACACGCTCGACGACGCCGAGGCGGCGATGCTGGCGCTGTCGGCCGAACGCGCCGAGGTGCAGGACGGCATGCGCGTGCTCGACCTCGGCTGCGGCTGGGGCTCGATGACGCTGTGGCTGGCGCGCACGTTCCGCAAGTGCCGGGTCGTCGGCCTCAGCAACTCGCACAGCCAGCGGCAGGACATCCTGGCGCGGGCCGCCGCCGAAGGGCTGACCAACGTCGAGATCGTCACCGGCGACGCCAACACCGCGGTGCCGCCGGGCAAGTTCGACCGCATCGTGTCGATCGAGATGATGGAGCACACCCGCAACTGGCGGGCGCTGCTGCAGCGCGCGGCCGGCTGGCTGTCGCCCGGCGGCAAGATGTTCATCCACGTCTTCACGCACCGCACGGTCGGCTACCCGTTCGCCGTCGATGGCAACGACGACTGGATGGCGCGCTGGTTCTTCACCGGCGGGCAGATGCCGGCCGACGCGCAGCTGCTCTACCTGCAGGACCACTTCGCGGTGGAAGGGCACTGGCGCGTCAACGGCACCCACTATGCGCGCACCGCCGAGGCGTGGCTGACGAACTTCGATCGCTCCCGCAGCGAGCTCGCGCCGGTGCTGCAGCAGGCCTACGGCGAACGCGCGGCCGCGATGGGCAACCTGTGGCGCGTGTTCTTCATGGCCTGCGCCGA
>CAMAUH010000098.1 GCA_945861365.1 Candidatus Kuenenia stuttgartensis | reverse complement strand
GGCGATCGAAGACGACGCCGCCGAGCTGGACGATCTTGCGTTCCAGGGCCTGCTTGTCGGCCCGCTTGTCCGTCATCACCATGTTGTAGCGACGCGTCGGCACCGGGCCGCCGGCCTGCTGTTCGAGCAGCAGGAACGGTTCGAGGCGGTATGCCGGCTCGTAGGCGCCGACCCAGCGCACCGCCGGGATGCGGCTCACTGCCGGCACCATGGCCGCGTCCATGCGCACGAGGTGGCAGTGCGTCGGCAGGAAGCCAGCGATCGCGGCACCGGTCGCGCGCACGAGTTCGCGGTCGCGGTCGAGCGGGGCCTGGTGGAACTGCACGATCCACAGGTGCACGTCCTGCGCCGAGTGCAGGGCGGCGGGCACTTGCGGGAGTTCGGCCAGCGGGTCGAACGTCGCGTACTGCAGCCGCACGCGCGGGTCGACGGTGACGATGGAGGCGCTGCCGTCCTGTTGGGCGGCAGACACAGCGGAGAACAACGCGAGAGACAGGGCCGTGGAGAGCCCGTGGATCGTGGTGCGCATGGATTCCTCGACGAGGAGGGGTTGACGAGAGGCAATCAGCTGCTGATTGCGCGAACGCCCCATATGCTGCGCCCTCTTGGCGTTTGCGCCAGGGGCACTGCGGCTAACTTTGGATGAAGCCTCGGGCCACCAGCCTGGCCGACCTGGGCGACGCCTACGTTTCGGGATCCGCGGGCGGGTGGTCGCCGGGCTCGGCGACGCGCGCCCCTTCCGCCAGCAGGCGACCGAGCAGTGCTGGCGACGCCTGGATCGTCATCAGGCAACCGGCTTCGGTGTAGAACTCGCTGAGTACACTGGCTTTGGCGCGGATTTCGCCGTGCAGTGCGCCAGCCGAGTGCGGCAGCAGTAGCTCCACCTTCTGCTCGACCGAGGCCAGGTGACCCTGGATCGCTGCGAACAGGTCCGGCATGCCTTCGCCGGTCAGCACCGACACCGGCACCGCGCGCGGATCCATCTGCCACAGCGGCGTCAGGCTCGCCCGTTCGGCGACCAGGTCGAGTTTGTTGAGCACCGTGATGCGCGGCAGGCTGTTGCTGCCGAGGGTCTCGAGCACTTCGTCGACGGTGCGCAATTGGTCGGCAGCCTCGGGGGAGCTGCCGTCGATCAGCACCAGCAGCAGGTCGGCGTGCAGCGCTTCGGCGAGCGTCGCGTGGAAGCTGGCGACGAGCTGGTGCGGCAGCTTGCGCAGGAAGCCGACGGTGTCGGTCAGCAGCACGGTGCGGCCGCCGGGCAGGCGCCATGGCCGCGTGCGGGTGTCGAGCGTCGAGAACAGGCGGTTCTCGGCCAGCACGCCGGCGTCGGTCAGCTTGTTCATCAGCGACGACTTGCCGGCGTTGGTGTAGCCGACCAGCGCGATGGTGAAGAGGTCGGGGCGGCCTTGGACTTCGCGTTCCTTGTGCTCCTCGATCTTCTTCAGGTCGCGCTGGATCGTCGAGATGCGCGTGCGCAGCAGGTTGCGGTCGACGTCGATCTGCTTCTCACCAGCGCCACCGCGCACGCCGATGCCGCCGCGTTGGCGTTCGAGGTGGGTCCAGCGCCGGCGCAGCCGCGGCATCTCGTACTGCAGTGCGGCCAGCTCGACCTGCAGCTTGGCCTGCGGCGAACGGGCATGCATGCCGAAGATCTGCAGGATCAGTTCGCTGCGGTCGATGCACGGCACGCCGACCGCGGCTTCGATCGTCTTGCCCTGGTTCGGTGTCAGCGAGTCGTCGCAGATGACGGCGCCGCTGTGGGCGAGCTTGACGACCTCGGTGAGCTCTTCGAGCTTGCCGCTGCCGAAGTAGCTGTGCGGGTCGGCATGCCGGCGATGCTGCGTCATGCAGCCGGCCGGCACGAACTCGGCGGTATCCGCGAGCAGTGCCAGTTCATGCAGGCACTCGGCCGCGGTGCGGGGGTCGCCCATCGGCACGATGCCGAACAGGATCGCTTCGGTCGCTTTGCGCTGGCCATCCATCGGGTTCGTTCTCTACGCAGGAAACTGGTCGGTCGGCCGCTGCAGCGGTCCGAGCGAGGTGCGGATTGCACCATCGCTGCCGCGCGTCAGGAAGATGCGCCGGCAGAAGGTCGCATCGTCGCGCTGCGGGTGGTCGTCGCGGAAGTGGGTGCCGCGGGATTCGGCGCGCGCGAGACTCGCTTCCGCCACCAGCGCCGCGACCGTCAGCATGTTGGCGAGTTCGCAGGTGGCGCGGTGCGGCAGCGGCGCCTTCAGCAGGTAGTGGTGCCAGAAGCCGATGCGGGCACGCGCGTCCTCGAGGCCCGCGGCATGCCGGCGCAGGCCGACCTGGCGCCACATCAGGCTTTTCAGCGAGTAGAGCAGGTCGTCGTGCAGCAGCCGCGGCGGGTCGTCGGTCGGGATGGGGCCGGCTGCGCTGCGCGGCAGGCCGGGGTGGCGCCCACGGGTCTCCGCGGCGGCGGTGCGGCCGACGATCTGGCCCAGCACGCCACCTTCGAGCAGCGAATTGGAAGCCAGGCGGTTGGCGCCATGCAGGCCCGAGGCCGCGGCTTCGCCGACCGCGAACAGGCCCGGCACGCTGGTGCGTCCGGCGGCATCGGTGACCGCGCCGCCGACGAAGTAGTGGGCGCCCGGGCGCACCGGGATCGGATCCTTGGCGAGGTCGAGGTCGAACGTCGAGCAGATGCGCGCGATCGACGGGAACAGTTGGCGCGGGTCGCCCTGCACCGTGCTGAGGTCCAGGTAGACGTGGGTGTCGTTGGTCGCCACCATGCGATCGAGGATCGCCCGGCTGACCACGTCGCGCGGCGCCAGTTCCTGCATCGGGTGCACGCCCTGCATGAAGCGTTCGCCGTTGCGGTCGCGCAGCACTGCGCCGGCGCCGCGCACGACTTCGCTGACCAGGAAGCGAGATGCGCCGGCGATGTACAGCGTGGTGGGGTGGAACTGCACGAACTCGCAGTCGGCGAGCTGCGCGCCGGCGCGGAAGCACAGCGCATGTCCATCGCCGGATGCGCCGGTCGGGTTGGTGGTCTCGCGGTAGATCTGGCCGGTGCCGCCGGTCGCGACCACGGTGGCGCCGGCTTCGATCGCGAACGGTGTGTCGTTGGCGAGCGCGACGGCGCCGACGCAGCGGCCGTCGGTGAGCACGAGGTCGCGCACGAACGCGTGCTCGCGCACCGTGATGCGCGGGTGGTTGCGCAGCGCCTGCGCCAGCGCGCGCTGGATCTCGCGGCCGGTCGCATCGCCATTGGCATGCGCGACGCGCGCGTGGCTGTGGCCGCCTTCGCGCGACAACTCGAGGGCGCCGTCCGGATCGTTTGTGCTGCGGTCGAAGCGCGTGCCGAGCCGTTCGAGCCAGTCGACGGCGGCGTTGGCGGCGGTGATGACTTCGCGCACGACGCGCGGATCGGCGAGGCCGGCGCCGACGCGCAGCGTGTCGGCCACGTGCACGTCGATGCTGTCCTGCGGCAGCGAGACGACCGCGATGCCGCCCTGCGCCCACGCGGTATTGGTGTCGACGAGATCGCCCTTGGCGAGCAGCAGCACCTCGGCGCCCGCCTCGGCGGCGTGCAGTGCGGTGCAGGCGCCGGCGATGCCGCTGCCGATCACCAGCACGTCGGTGCGCAGCAGCGGCGTCGTGCGAAGGTCGAACGACGCCAGCATGTCCGGCAGCGACGGGGCCGCGTTCTTGGTGTGCATGCGGCCTTTCGGCGAGCTACGGCTCAGCTCGCGTTCGTGTTCGCGGCGACCGGTGCCGCGGCTGGCGTCGTGGTGCTGCCGGTGTCGCCCTTGTCGAGCCAGATCAGGATCGGTGCGGCGATGTAGATGGTCGAGTAGACGCCCGACACCATGCCGATGATCATCGCGAACGCGAAGGACTCGAGGTCGCTGTCGCTGCCCCAGTTGACCAGGAACTGCGCGAGCACCACCAGCAACGTCAGGCCGCTGGTCAGCAGCGTGCGCGACATCGTCTGGTTCAGCGCGCGGTTGATCAGCACCTTCGCCGGCTCGTAGACCCCGAGGCGCGCGTTCTCGTGCGTGTTCTCGCGGATGCGGTCGAAGATGACGATCGTGTCGTTGACCGAGTAGCCGATGATCGTCAGGAAGCAGGCGATCATCGCCAGGTTGATCTCGGCCTGCACCAGCCCGAGGTGGTTGCAGATGACGACCATCACGAGCGCCACGAGCACGTCGTGGATCAGTGCGACGACGGCGGCGATGCCGTACTTGTACTCGTGGAAGCGCACGCGCAGGTAGAGCACGATCAGTGCCCACGCGAGGATCAGCGCGCCGATCGCCGCGTTGCGCAGGTCACTGACCAGGCGGCCCTGGATCTCTTGCGCCACCGGGAACGGATCCGACAGCAGGATCTTCTTGCCCTTGGCGTCGGCGAGGCCGGCGATCGCTTCCTGGACTTCGTTGGCGAACTGCCAGGGCTTGGTGGCCTTCTGGGTCGTCCATTCGACGCGCAGGCTCTTCGCTTCGGTCGCGGCGACGTCGGCCATCGGCGTGACCACGCAGCGCGCCAGCTTCTTGCTCATCAGCTCGCGGGCTGCGGCGACGCTGACCGGCTCGGTGAAGTGCACGTCGACCTGCGCGAACTGCAGGTTCTGGTTCTGCCCGTCGGCCAGCGGGGCGTCGATCGCGCCGCTGAAGGCCTGCTGCACCAGGTCGTCCTTGAAGATGCGGCGCAGCTCGGCGACGTACGGCGGCTCGTAGGCGGCCGGTGGCTCGGCGCCGGCCTGCTCGGCCGTGCGGCGCAGTTGCGCGTGGTCCTTGCGGCCGGCCTCGATCGCCGTGCGCTGGCCGTCGTTCAGCTTCAGGCGGATGTTGAACTGCTTGGCCAGCTCTTCCTTGCTGTCGCCGATCGTGTTGACCGCGGCGTTGGGGTAGTCCCGGCTGAAGACCGCGTCCTTCTGCAGGCGATCGCGCACCGCATCGGCCGAGGCCGGCTGTGCTACGACCATCTGCATGTTGGCGCCGCCGGTGAAGTCGATGCCCAGCGTGACTTCGCGCGGGGCGACGAACATCGTGTAGGCGAGGCCGACGCCGATCACCACCGCACTGATGGCGAGGCACGGCTTCATCAGCGCCACGTAGTCGAGGTTCAGCGACGCGAACAGCGAGCGCGGCTTGTAGTTGTCGAGCTTGCCCTTCTCGAGGGCGAAGTGGAACAGCAGGCGGGTCACGAAGAACTGCGTGAAGACCGTCGTGACGATGCCGACCATCAGCGTGACGGCGAAGCCGCGCACCGGGCCGACGCCGACGTTGAACAACACCATGCCGACCAGGAAGGTCGTGATGTTGGAGTCCAGGATCGCCGACATCGCGCGCTCGAAGCCGGCGCGCACCGACCGCAGCATGTCCTTGCCCTTGGCCATCTCCTCGCGGATGCGCTCGTAGATGAGCACGTTCGCGTCGACGGCCATGCCCATCGTCAGCACGATGCCGCCGAGGCCGGGCAGCGTGATCGTCGCCTGCATGAACAGCATCGCCGCCCACAGCAGGAACACGTTCAGCACCAGCGTGATGCAGGCGATCGTGCCGGCGGCGCCGTAGTACCAGAGCATGAACAGGAACACGAGCACAGCGCCCGCGATCAGCGAGAACGCGCCGCGCTCGACGGCCTGCCGACCGAGCGTCGGGCCGATGCTCTCGCTGCTGACCAGCTGCGGCTCGACGCGCAGCGAACCGGTGCGGAGCACCTTGACCAGCTCCTCGACCTCGGCCGTCGTGAAGTCGCCGGTGATGATGCCGTTGCCGGGGATCTTGCTCTCGAAGGTCGGCGCCGACTTGATGTAGCCGTTCAGGATGATCGCGCTCGGCTTGCCGATGTGGCGCTCGGACCAGTTGGCGTACTCGCCGCTGCGCGCGCCGATGATCGAGTAGTGCACGCCGAGGCCGCCCTTGCCGCTCGGACCGGCGGACACGCCGGACGGATCGAGGTCTTCACCCGAGAAGGACTGCTCGAGCATGTTGATGGCGACGAACTCGACGAGGTGGCGTTTCTCGACCGGCAGCTTCAGCATCGCTTCCGGCACGACGCCGTTGGCGAAATCCGCGTCCTCGTAGCCCTTCACCGTGCCGCCGCTGAGTTGCGGCTGGCTCATCATCGAGAACGGACGGTCCCAGGCCACGCCATCGGCGGTCGGCCGGATCAGGCGCGGGTACCAGGCCAGGTTGGCGAAGGCGATCGGGCCCGTGACCTGATCGTTGTTGAAGATCTTGATCTCGCGCGGATCCTCGGTGACCCGCTTCTTGTTCTCGGGATTCTGCAGCCACGCCTGCAGGCGCTGCTGCTCCGCCTTCATGTTGAAGCGGACCAGGTCCTTCACGTAGTCCTGGTCGGCCACCATGCGCATCTCGAGCTTGCCGAGGTTGTTGACGCGCTCGCGCACGCGCTTGAGCTCGAGCGGGTCCTCGAAGAACGGCAGTTCGATCAGGATGCCGGTGTCGCCGCTGCGGGTGATCAGCGGATCCAGCGTGCCGGTCGGGTCGATGCGTTCGGCGATGACCGCGATCGTCTGCTCGATGATCACGTCGATCGGCGCCCCTTCCTTCTGCACCAGCTGCTGCAGCACGTCCGGCGGCAGCTCGTAGCGCAGCTGCGTGCCGCCCTTCAGATCGTGCCCGAGCGGGATGTCGAAGAGCAGGCAGCAGGCGATGCCGGCGGCGATGGTCAGCAGGACCAGGAACAACTGGCGACTGGCGTTCTCGAGCATGGCGGTTCGGGGCGCGCCGGGCAGCCATGGCTGGCTGCCGGAATGCGAATGCGACCTATCGGTCGGTTGCGGGGGTCAGCAGAAAACGAACGCGGGCCGGCCCCGGATTCCGGTGTCGGCCCTGGCAGAACTGCAAGTTGCGGTGGCGTCGGTTGGTCCCGAACGGGGCGGAGCCGGGTGCTACGCCGTCCACCGCGGGGGTCATTGGCCGGCCGGCTTCGCCTTGCCGCTGCCCTTCCGCGAGCGCGGGTGCTGCAGCTTGCCGAGGTTCGGATCCAGGCGCGTCGACTTGCCTTCGCGGCCGCGCAGGTAGAACAGCTTGGCGCGACGGACCACGCCACGCTCGCGCACCTGGATGTCGGCGACGCGCGGGCTGTGCAGCGGGAACGTGCGCTCGACACCTTCACCCGAGACCAGGCGGCGGATCGTCGCGCTGCGGCGGGTGCCGCCGCCCTGCAGCGAGATCACGGTGCCGGAGAAGATCTGCACGCGCTCCTTGTCGCCTTCCTTGATCAGATAGTGGACGTCGACGGAGTCGCCGATCCCGAAGTCCGGGATGGCAGCCTTCATGTGCTCGAGTTCGAGCTGGCGCAGGATGTTCATGGTTTCCGAATTCTGAGCACGCGCCGCACGGCGCGTGGGTTGGTTCCAGGGTGAAGTTCAGGTTGCTGGCGGGCCGCCGCGCTTGTGCGCGGTGAAGACCTCGGACTGCTCGTGCCGCCACTTGGCGACCGCGCTGTGGTTGCCCGACATCAGGATGTCGGGCACCTTCATGCCGCGGAATTCTCGTGGTCGCGTGTATTGCGGATAGTCGAGCAGTTCGCCTTCGAACGACTCGAGCACCGCCGAATCCGCGCAGCCGAGCACGCCCGGGATCAGGCGCACCGCGGCTTCGAGCACGACCATGGCGGCGAGTTCGCCACCGGCCAGCACGAAGTCGCCGAGCGAGATCTCCTCCCAGGCGAACCCAGCACGGATGCGTTCGTCGTAACCCTCGTAGCGCCCGCAAAGGAACATGAGCCGCTCCATGCGACTCAGCTCCCGTGCGCGCGCCTGGCCGAAGGTGCGACCACGCGGACAGAGCAGGACCTTGTGGAACGGGCCGTGAGCCAGTTCCACGTTTTCGACAGCTGCAAAGATCGGTTCGGGCTTAAGCACCATGCCTGGCCCGCCACCGAACGGTCGATCGTCGACCGTCCGATGCGGGTCCAGTGCGAAGTTCCGGAAGTCGACCAAGTCGAGCCGGAGCTTGCCCTGGGCCTGCGCAATCCCGAGGATGCTCTCGTCCAGGTAGGGCCGGATGGCCTCCGGAAAGAGAGTCAGGATGGCGCAGTGCAAGGTGCCCTGCCGCGAAGAAGGGGCGGGGAGACTAGGCCTCTGCCTGGGGTCGGTCAAGACGACAGGTGCGCTTGCCGGACTGCCGGCTACCGTCGCCGCCCATGTTCACCGGTCTAGTGCAAGCAGTAGGGGCGGTCCGCGGTCGTACCACGGTCGGGCAGGAACTGCGCATCGCGGTGGCGATCGCCGGGCTGCCGGGCTCCTTCCGCATCGGGGACTCGATCGCGCTGTCCGGCGTCTGCTGCACGGTGGTCGCCATCGCCGACGGCATCGGCGACTTCCATCTGAGTTCCGAGACCTTGCAGCGCACCTGGCTCGGTGCGGCGGTGGCGGGCACCCTGCTCAATCTCGAGGGCGCCCTGCGCGCCGGCGAGCCGCTGGGCGGGCACCTGGTGCAGGGGCACGTCGACGGCGTCGGGCAGGTGGCGGTCGGTATCGACCCGGTGCAGGGCGGCGAACTGGTAGCGCGGGTGCCGCCGCAGCTGCAGAAGTACTGCGTCGAGAAGGGCTCGATCACCCTGGACGGGGTGTCGCTGACGATCGCTGGCATGGCCGACGACCGCGTGCGCATCGCGGTCATCCCGCACACGGCGGCATGGACGACGTTGGGGAGCAAGCGGCCCGGCGATCCGCTGCACATCGAGGTCGACGTCATCGCCAAGTACGTCGAGAGCATGCTGGTGGCCCGCGGAGCGATCCGGTGAAGCCCGGCCGACGGCTCCTCCGCATCATGTTCGCGTTCCTGTTGGTGGTGCTCGGCCTCTACGTCGCCGCCTGCGGCCTGATGTGGGTCAAGCAGGATGCGCTGGTGTTCCCGGGGGCCGGCCGTGGCGATCGCGGCTTGCCACCTGCAGCGGCCCCGACCAACGTGCAGTGGGTCGGACCAGCTGCCCAATCGACCCGCATCGCCGCGGTCCGGCCTGCGCCCGGCGTGGCCGTGCGCTCGGTGGCGATCTACTTCGGCGGCAACGGCGAGGACCTGTTCGCGAGCGCGTCGACGGCGGTGCAGTTGGCGCAGTACGGCGCCGAGGTCATCGCCGCGGAGCATCCCGGCTACGGCGCGAGCCGCGGCGCGCCGAGCGTGTCGAGCCTGCTGGCCGCGGCGGAGGCGGTCGCTGCGCACGCGCAGGCGCGGGCCCGGGAACTGCAGGTGCCGCTGGTGGTGTTCGGCAGCTCGCTGGGCACGTTCTGCGCGATGCGCGTCGCCGCTGCCGGTGGCGTCGAGCGCCTCGTGCTGCGCGCGCCGCCGTCGACGCTCGCCGCCGTTTCGCAGCAGCACTTCCGCTGGCTGCCGGTCGGCATGCTGTTGCGGCATCGCTTCGACAACCTCGAACCAGCACCGCGGGTGCGCTGTCCGGTGCTTGTGCTGCATGGCGATCGGGACACGGTCGTGCCGATGCTGCACGGCCAGATGGTCGCGGCTGCGCTGCCGAACGCGCGCTTCGTGCGCGTGCCTGGGCGCGACCACAACGACCTCGACCTGTCGGTCGATGGGCCGGTCGCGGCGATGTTGCGTGAGTTCCTGCCGCGCTGAAAGCTCGCCAGCGCAACGCCGCGCGGCATCATCACGCTGCCGCCTCATGTCCCCGCTCCCTGCGCGCCGACTCCGTTGGTCCCTCGTGTTGCTGGCGCCGCTGCTGTTGTCCAGCTGCTTCACCATGATGGTGTGGGGGTTCGAGCCCGACGAAGAATGCGATCGGTGGGGCAACCTGACGATGGTCTACGACCCGGCGACGGAGTGGACGTGGGACCGGGTCGGTTGCCGTGTGCTGCTGACCCCGCCGGCATTCGCGCTCGACGTGCTGCTGAGCATGGTCGAGTGCTGGATGTGCTGGGGCGATTGCGCGTGCGGCGAAGACGACGATCTGCCGCGTTGAGCTTGCCGATCAGTTGCGCTTGCCGGCGACCAGATCCCAGCGCTCGCCCGGCTGCAGCCAGTTGGTGCCGGTCGCCTTCGCATCGCGCCGCGCGTCGAACACGGCGACCTTGCTGTCGCCGAGCACCTCGAGCGTGCTGCCCTGCACGATCGCCGCGGTGCCCTCGTCGATGCCGAGGGCGACCAGTTGCGGCCGCAGCGTGATCAGCGCGCGCAGATCCGCTTCGCGGTTGCGGGCGACGAAGTGCTGGTCGATGGCGCAACCAGGCAGGAACGGAAAGCCGCGTTCGTAGCCCTCGCACGCCATCTCGGTGTTGCCGAGCGGATTGCCGCGCACCAGGAACTCGCCTTGGATCGTGGCGCCGGCCGACGAGCCGCCGATGACGCCGCCGCGCGCGAGCACCGCGTGGAACGCCGCGATCGCCGGCGTGCCAGCGAACGCATCGACGAGCCGCCATTGGCGGCCACCGCCGAACCAGATCGCGGTGGCGTCGGCGAGTTTCGCCAGCTGTTCCGCCGTGACCTCGCGCGGGTGTTCGCAGTCGAGTTCGCGGATGTCGGCGACGCCGGCGTTCTGCAGCAATTGGCGGAACGGATCGGCGCCGCGCCCGGCGCGCGGCATCGCCCCGGGCACCAGCACGACCTTCGCCTGCTTGCCGCCAGCCAGCGCGACGAAGCGCTGCATGACCGTGTCGGGGATGCGACCGCCACCGACGATGACCAGCGAGCCGTGCGCCACCCGTGGTTCTGCCATCGGTGCTGGCGGCCATGGCGCCAGCGTGCGTTCGATGGCGCAGCGCTGCCAGGTCACCAGGTCGGTCGAGTCGCCGTTGGCGAGCTCGACCACGCGCTGGCCTCGACCGGCTGCCGCCGGCAGCACCAGCAGCACCTTGCTGTCCCCGAGCACGGCCAGGGAGCG
>CAMAUH010000097.1 GCA_945861365.1 Candidatus Kuenenia stuttgartensis | reverse complement strand
CGGCATGGGCGGCGCGCAGCCGCTGGCGATCACGATGGCCGGTGGCGTCTGTCTGGCTGCCGACGTCGAGCGCTGGCGCATCGAGAAGCGCCTGCAGACGCGCTACCTCGACGAGATGATCGACGACCCGCAGACGGCGCTGAAGGTCGCGCTCGACAAGAAGCAGCAGGGCATCGCCTGGTCGATCGGCGTGCCGTGCAACGCGACCGAGTTGCTGCGCGTGGTGCGCGACAGCGGCGTCGTGCCGGACATGCTGACCGACCAGACCTCGGCGCACGACATGCTGGTCGGCTACGTGCCGGACGGCATGACCGTGGCGCAGGCGACGGAACTGCGCGCGCGCGACCCGAAGGCCTACCAGGTCGAATCGGGCCGCACCGTCGCCAAGCACGTGGCGCTGATGCTCGACCTGCAGGAGCGCGGTGCGATCACGTTCGACTACGGCAACAACATCCGCACCGAGGCGCGCGACCACGGCATCGCCGAGGCGTTCCGCATCAAGGGCTTCATCCCCGAGTACATCCGGCCGCTGTTCTGCGAAGGCCGCGGGCCGTTCCGCTGGGTCGCGCTGAGCGGCAACCCGGCCGACATCGCGCGCACCGACCGCCTTGCGCTGGAGATGTTCGGCGACAACCCGTCGCTGCGCACGTGGCTCGAGAAGGCGCAGCAGAAGATCGCGTTCCAGGGCCTGCCGGCGCGCATCCTGTGGCTCGGCTACGGCGAGCGCGCGCGCTTTGGCCTCGCGGTGAACGAACTGGTCGCGAAGGGCGAACTCGAGGCGCCGGTGGTGTTCGGCCGCGACCATCTCGACTGCGGCTCGGTGGCGAGTCCATACCGCGAGACCGAGGCGATGCTCGACGGCAGCGACGCGATCGCCGACTGGCCGCTGCTGAACGCGATGCTGAACGTCGCGTCGGGCGCGACGTGGGTGTCGCTGCACCACGGCGGTGGCGTCGGCATGGGCAAGTCGATCCACAGTGGTCAGGTCACCGTCGCCGACGGCACGCCGGCGGCCGCGGCGCGCATCCAGCGCGTGTTCACGTGCGATCCGGGCACCGGCGTCATGCGCCATGCGGACGCGGGCTACCCGGCCGCGAGTGCCTTCGCGCAGCGCGCCGGCGTCGACCTCGGCGGGTGAAGCGCTGCTGCGAGCGGCAACTTCGCGCAGCGACCCGTGGCGTGACGTCCGTCGCGCGCTAGCATCCGCGCTTCGTCGTCGGGCGGTCATCCCGATGGCGTGGCGGTGTGTGTGCCCTGCTCTGGTCCGAGCGGGGCGAATCCATGCGGTGCCGTCGCATGTGGCGGCCGGAGGGATCCATGAAGCAGAACGAGCGTTTGTTGGTCTACGCAGTGACGGGTTTCCTGGCACTGATCCTCGTCGTCGCGTTGGTGTTCAGCCCGGAGACGGGCAAGAACCCGCTGAAGTCGGGCACCGGGGCGCAAGGCCTCGACGACATCCTCGGCAACAAGCCGATCGCCGCCGAAACGAAGAAGGAGCCAGCGCCAGCGCCCGCGGCGGCTCCGGCTGCGGCGCCGGCCACCACTCCGACGGCTGACAGCCTCACCGGCCTGCCGTCGCCGAAGGCGGTCACTCCGGAGCAACCGCTGAATGCCGTCACGAAGGCGCCGCTGCTGGCGGCGGACCTCGTGCTGCAGGCGCTCGGCCCGAGTCGCAGCGAGCACGGTGTGCGCTTCGTGCGCGCGCTGCGCAACGACTCGCTCGATATCCTCGTGAAGCGCTGGTGCGGCGCGCGCGATCCGTACCTCGCCGAAGCCAAGGCGCTGAACGAAGACCTGCAGGTGCTGCGCGCTGGCCAGGAAGTCGCGGTGCCGCTGGTCAGCGACGAGGTGCTGTTGGCGGCGATCGAGGCGCAGAAGCCGAAGCTGATGACGCCGACGGACAAGCCGACCACCGCGGGTGCGATCGATGCCCTGCTGGCCGATGCCGGCGCCGACAAGGGCAAGGCCAGCGAGGCCGGTGCCACGGGTTCGGCCAGCAAGGCGGTGCCGACGCCCGCCGTCGTCGGCAAGACCGACTTCGTGCAGCCCGGCGCCGGCGTCGTCAACGCGAACGCCAAGAACGCCGCCGACGGTGCCCGGATGCCGGCCGCCGCCAGCGGCACGAGCTACACGGTGAAGGAGAAGGACTCGCTGTGGGGCATCGCTTCGAAGACCTACGGCAAGAAGAACGCGGATCGCATGATCCCGCGCATCAAGGATGCGAACCCGGGGCTGGCCGACAACCTGCGCCCGGGCCAGAAGCTCGTGCTGCCGGCCGCCGAAGCGCCTGCCAAGAGCGGCGCCTAGTCACTTCAGGCCGTAGCGCTCCAACTTCTTGTAGAGGTTGCTGCGCTGCAGGTCGATGCGCTCGGCGGTGCGCTTGATGTTGCCGCTGAACTCGAGCAGCTTGCGGCGCAGGAACTCCTTCTCGGTCGCGGCGCGGAAGTCCTCGAGCTTCTCGAACAAGAACCAGTCGGTGCTGCCAGCGCCGTCGCGCGCGGGAGTGGGCATCGCGACCGCGAGCAGGTCGGCGCTGCGGATCTCCGGCCCTTCCGCCAGCACGGCAGCGCCTTCGAGCACGTTGCGCAGCTGGCGCACGTTGCCGGGCCAGGCCTGTGCGCCGAGCCACGCCAGTGCTTCGGCGCCGAGCCGCCGCGTCGGCAGGCCATGGCGGCTCGTTGCCGCGGCGAGGAAGTGGTGCCCGAGCAGCGCCACGTCGCCCGGCCGCTCGCGCAGGGCGGGCAGATGGATGCGGACCACGTGCAGGCGGTAGTAGAGGTCTTCGCGGAAGGTCTTGCTGGCGACCATCGCGGCGAGGTCCTGGTTGGTGGCGGCGATGACGCGCACGTCGACCTTGCGCGTCTGGCCGCTACCGAGTCGCTGCACGACGTGTTCCTGCAGCGCGCGCAGCAGCTTCGCTTGCATCGGTAGCGGCATGTCGCCGACTTCGTCGAGGAACAGCGTGCCGCCATCGGCCTGCTCGAAGGCGCCGACGTGGGCCGCAGTGGCCCCCGTGAAGGCGCCCTTCTCGTGGCCGAACAGCTCGCTCTCGACCAGGTCCTCGGGGATCGCCGCACAGTTGAGGGCGACGAACGCTCCCTGGGCGCGACGGCTCTGCAGGTGCAGTTGGCGCGCGACCAGTTCCTTGCCGGTGCCGTTCTCGCCGGTCACCAGCACGGCGACGTCGGTCGGCGCGACCTTGGTGATGGTCGTGCGCACCTGGTCGATACCCGGGCTCTGGCCGAGCAGTTGGTGGTCGGCCGCCATCGCCGCGCGCAGGTCGCGGTTCTCGGTCTGCAGGCGCGCGGCGCGCAGCGCATTCTTGATCGACAGCAGCAGACGGTCGTTGGCGAACGGCTTCTGCAGGAAGTCGTAGGCGCCGCGTCGCACCGCGACCACCGCGGTGTCGAGATCGCCGTGGCCGCTGATCATCACGACGGGCAGTTCGGGGCGGGCTTCCTTGACCTGAGCCAGCACGTCGAGTCCGTCGAGGCCCGGGAGCTTGACGTCGAGCAGCATCAGGTCGACATCGGCCGCCTTCGCCATCGTGACGCCGCTCGGGCCGTCCGCCGCTTCGCGGGTCGCGAAGCCGTCGTAGCCGAGCTGGAACGCCAGCTCCTCGCGAACGGCGCGATGGTCGTCGACGATCAAGATCGTGGCTGCTGGGGGAGGCATCACCCCGATATAGCTGAGAGCGTCGGAGGCGCCACGCTCGCCAGCGGGGGAGGTGGGCAAGTCTTGCGGGAATTCCCGCGCCCATCCTGGGCCCGGTGGCATCGGCGCGCTGTCCGCAACAGCGGGTCTGCGGCGGTCAGCGACTGCGAGCGCGCGCGAAAGGCGGGGGTATCTTTGCCCCGACAACCTCGGTCCCCCGCGCCGTCTACTTGACGGTCGGGCGACGGAACATAGCATTCGCCGGCCCTTTCCAGCCCAACGGCTGCCGGAAGGTCCAGCGTCTACATCGTCCGATCGCCCGCGCTGGATCCGCAGTGCCCTCTCCCTGACCCCTATCGCATCCGTTCTCAAGGAGCCCAGTTTCATGGCCCGCTCGTTCTCCCAGTTCCTCCTGGCGGCAGCAGTTGCCGCGGTCGTCGGTGGTTCGGCCCTGGCGCAGACCTCGCTGCAAGAAGCCGTCACGTTGCTGCGGTTGAACAAGTCGGCGGAAGCGACGACCAAGCTGCGGGAGATCCTGGCGGCGGATCCGTCGAACGCCGACGCGCTCTCGCTCTACAAGTCGGTCTCGCAAGACGAGTGGTACGTGCTGATGACCAGCAAGGGCGAGATCGGCCAGATCGCGCAGTCGCTGCTCGATCGCGCCAAGGTGGACCTCAAGGCGCGCTCGCGCGACGAGGCCGCGATCGCGGCGCTGGTCGCCACGGCGACCGCGAAGGACAGTGACTACGGCACGCGCCAGGCGGCGGTGAACAAGCTGATCGCCGACCACGGTGAGTTCGCGGTTCCGTCGCTGCTCGAGAAGCTCGGCAACGCGGACGATGCGGAAGGGCAGGTCCAGGCGATCAGCGCGCTGGCGCAACTGCGCGCCGCCGCCGTGCTGCCGCTGCTGGAAGCCCTGAAGAGCAGCAACGCGCTGGCCGTGCAGAACGCCGCCGCGGCCCTGCACCACATCGGCGACAAGCGCGCGCTGCCGGCGATGGCGCACCTCGCCAACGACTCGCGTCCGAACGTCAGTGCGATCGCGAGCAAGTTCGTCGCCAAGCACGGCGGCGGCAACCCGGTCGACATGATGCTGGCCCAGGCGCTGGACTACATGCGCGGCAACGTGCCGGCGGGCGCCTTCAGCGACGTCGTCTGGTCGCTGCGTGAGGACAAGCTGGTGCCGACCGACGTGTCGCCGATGCTCTACTCGAGCGAACTGGCGAAGTCGCTGGCCGCGGACGCGGTGCGCATCGCGCCGACGAGCCTCGAAGCGCGCAGCATGCTCGCGCAGGCGAACCTGCAGCAGGCCAACCTGATCGAGACCGCGGTCGCGCAGGGTGACGAGAAGGCGAAGGCGATGGAGCCGGTCGCCGCCGAACTGAAGATCGCTGCCTACTCGACTGGCACCGACGCGCTGCGCGCGGCGCTGGCCTCGGGCGTGCAGAACAACCTCGCGCCGGTCGCGCTGGGCGCCATCTCGGCGCTGGCGGCGGCGGAGCTGACCGACTCGACCGACCAGAGCTCGCTGCTCGCGGCGATGGACAGCAACGACAAGCGCGTGCGCTACGCGGCGGCCGAAGCGCTCGTGCGCGCCAGCGGTGGCGCGCGGGTGCCGCAGGCCGAGCGCGTCGTCGCGGTGTTGGCGGAAGCCGTCACCGAGCAGAAGGTGACGACGATCCAGGTCATCGCGCCGACGCAGGAAGTCGCGGCCGCGGTGGCTTCGACCGGACGCTCTGGCGGGTTCGCCGTCGAGTCGAGCGTCGACGCGGTGCGCGGCATGCAGAGCCTGCTGACCAACCCGAACGTCGACGTCGTGGTCATCAACGAGATCCTGCCGGACCGCCTGCCGGAGGACATCATCGGCAACATCAAGAAGGACTCGCGCATGGCCAACACGAAGGTGGTCATCGTCGCGAAGGACGAAGAGGCCGCGAAGGCGCGCTTCGGCGACGGTGTCGGCGTGATCAAGGCGCCGCTGACCGGTGAGAACATGGTCGAGGCCGTCAACAAGGCGCTCGAAGGTGTCAACAACGCGGGCAACGCGCGGGCTGAGGCCTACGCGACGCAGGCCAGTGCGGCGCTGCTGAGCATGGCCGCGAACAAAGCCGCGATCGGCGGCGCGCTGACCAACCTCGGCCTGCAGCTGAACCGCGGCGACAGCGTCTCGGTGCCGGCGGCGAAGGCCATGGGGCACGCCGGTGGCGCTGCCGAGCTGGCCGCCCTCACGGGTGCGCTCGGCGGCAGCGGCAGCGTCGACCTGAAGAAGGCCTGCGCGGAGTCCCTCGGGCACATCGTCGGTCGCCAGGGCAGCTGCCCCGCTGAGGTCGCCGCGGCCCTGATGGCGGCGCTCGATGGCAACACCGACGTCGGCCTGCGCACGGCGATCGCGATCGCGCTCGGCAAGGGCAACCTCGATGCGGCCACGAAGGCGGAGTTGCTGAAGAAGCTGAACCGCGTCGCTTCGACCCCGGCCGGCGGCGAAGGCTGATCGACCGCACGTTCGAACACGATCGGCCGTCCTCGGTGGGCGGCCGATCGCGTTTTCGGAGAGGCTGACGCGGCGTGGCGTCCGGTTCGATCTGGACCTCGAGCGGTTCAGTCGCTACTCTTCTCCGCCCAATACCTGCCGATGTAGCTCAGCTGGTAGAGCAATGCTTTCGTAAAGCATAGGTCGCGGGTTCGAGTCCCACCATCGGCTCCAGTTTTGCCGCCCGCGCAGCGAAGGCCGCGCGGGCGGCTTCGTTTCGACCGCTGCGCAACGTGTTTGTTGGTCGGCGGCTGAAGCGGGCGAAAGACGGCGCTCTCCGGCATCTCACTACGATGGTCAAGATCTCGACGTTGGCTTCGTTGGCCTTGCCTTTGGTCCTGTTGGCCTGCGCCACTCCCGCGCCAAGGCCGTGGTTGCGCTTCCAGCAGGATGGTCCGACCAATTGGACCGCGACCGGGGAAGGCACCTATGCGGCGCGCATGCACGGCGTCGACGTGACGCTGGATCTGAACAAGACCCAGACGCGTGTCGAGGTGAAGCTCGTCAACGCCACGTCCGAGTCGGTCGAGTTCCGGATGGGGGAGAGCGCCTCGTTGCGCAACTCCATCGGCGAGGTGTTGCTGCGGCAGGTCGATGGACCGCCCAACGATGGTCCGCCGGTGCGTCCCTACAACAGCATGCAGGCGATCGGTCTCGATGCCGGCTGGCGTGGCACGTTCTACCTCGATACGCCGCTCGGTCGCGAAGCGCTGCTCGGCCAGTACTTCGTGCTGACGGTGGAAGCGCGCAACGGCAAGGGTGGCGTCGAGCGCCGCACGCTCCCGCTCGTCGCGGCGAATGCCGGGACGATGCCGCAAGACGGGCGCTGATCTCCCGGCCCTTCTCTGCGACTCTCAGCCGCGGACGAGTTCCCAGATCTCGGCGCCGAGGTAGTCCCACGGCAGGCGACCTTCGTCGCATTCGCCAGGCGTCGCCGAGAACTGCACGTCGACCATGTAGATGATGCGGCCGGTGCGCTGGCTGATGTTGGCTGCGCCATGGGCGACGCCGGGCGGGATGCGGACCAGGCGGTCCTTGCCGTCGCCCAGCACGAATCGCATGGTCTTGCCTTCGCTCGGTGAGCCGACGCGGACGTCGTGCAGCACCAGCAGCAGCTTGTCGCAGGGCGGCACGTACCAGACGTCGGTCTGGCGATGGTGCATGTGGAACGCCTTGATCGCGCCCGGCTCCATCTCCGAGTAGTTCATCTGCTTGCACTCGAAGCCCGGCAGCTGTGTGTGCATGCCGGCCGCCAGGCGGCCGAGTTCGGTGATCGAGCCACCGTCATCGTTGAAGCGCTTCAGCTCGACGATCTGCACCCCGTCGATCGAGGTGCGACCGGCGTAGTCCTGGACGAAGAAGGCCGCTTGGGCCTTGGGGTTGATGCGCGTCTTGCTGTCGGGGTGGTGCGGGACGGTCACGGCGATTCCTGCGAACGTGGTGGACGAGTGGAAGCGGCGCTTGTGTCGCGTCCATGGCCCGCGAATGCAAGCGGGCGCTTCTGCTTTCAGGTGCCGCTGCGACCGGCGCTCGCCGGTCGGCGGTGGTTCACTTGGACTGGCGCCACGGCTTATCCGCGGCGGGGGCTGGGACGTCCAGCTGCAGCTGCATGTGGAACTCGGCGAACTTCTTCGTGCCGTGCACGATCGGCGGCGCGACCTGCAGCTTCACCACGGCCTTGCCCTTCGCGTCGGCTTCGATCACCAGCGACTGGTTCGCGGCGGGGGCGACGACGGGCGCGTTCGCCTTGTTGGGCAGGGCTGCGATCACCTTGTTCTCGGGGCCGCCGTAGAACAGGTAGCAGTCGCGCTCGATCGGCACCTGCAGTCCGTTCACGCGCACGAACTTGAGTGAGCCATCGGCGGCGTCCTTGCTGAGCAGGTCCTCGTCGGTCAGGCCGAAGCGGGCGACCATGTCGCGCCAACCGACTTTCTGCGCCTTCTTCTTGTCGTCCTTCTTGTCGTCGGCCTTCGGCTTGTCCTTGTCGTCCTTGTCGTCGTCCTTCTTGGTGTCCTTCCCGGCCTTCTGGGCGGCGATGAGCTCCTTGTGGCCGACCTTGATGGCCTCGGCCAGTTCCTTCGGCACGCCGTGGTGGCGGAACAGCACCGAGTAGATGCCGGAAGGCAGGGCCGGGTCGCTGAGGGCCGCGGTGATGGCGAGCGTGCCGATCAGCATCGGTGCCTGCTGGCTCTTGTCGAGCAGCTTGGCCAGCTCCGGGTTCTTCTCGTTCGACAGCCAGTTGACCGGCGCGAACGTCACCGCGTGGTAGCTGGTCGGGAAGCCGTTGGCGCCCAGTTCGTAGCGTTCGGCGCCGATCTGCGCCGTCATGTCCGGCTCCTGGTCGATCGCGAACGGGTTCTTGTTGTAGCCGCCGCGGAGCAGCGAATAGAGCATGTCGTAGCCAGGGCGCAGGCTCTTCGCGAGGCGGAAGCCGAGGCTCTCCATGACGTCGACCGTGAGCACCGGGGCTCGTGCGTCGACCAGCAACTGGATCGGCTCACCCGTCGACAGGTAGGAGCCGCCCTTGCCGATCACCCGGTCTTCCTTCCAAGTCGGGGCGCCCTGCACCAGCGCGCCGACCTTGTCCTTCTGCAGGTCCTTCCATTGCTCCGAGAAGACGTCGGCGCCGTGGATGGGCTGGTAGCCGAGGTCGCCGATCAGCTGCCAGACCTGGCCGAACATGTCCACGTGCCCATATGGGCCGGCGGCGCCCTGCACGGTGCCGGTCGGTTTCGGCACCTGGTCCCTCGAGTTGTAGATGCCCAGCTGCTTCAGCAAGGCTTCCGAGAACTTGTCGCTGGCCGGGTCGGCGGGCGTTGAGGTCGGCCAGGTGATCGTGCTGTCACCGCGTGCGGCGCGCGTCCACTCCGCTTCGGTCGGCAGGCGCATGCCGAGCCAACCGGCGAACTCGTTGGCTTCGCGCCAGCTGACATAGGTGACCGGCAGCTCGTCGATCGGCTTGCCCTTGTCGTCCTTCAGCGCGAACGGCAGGTCGGCGCCGTGTCGCTCCCAGTACAGGATCGGGCCGTCCTTCTGCTTGGGGAACTCGGCGTTGATCTCGGTCAGCTTGGCGTTGTAGTCATCGATGGCGCCGAGGCGCCACCAGATGAACGGCGGGCGCATCTTGGCGCCGGCGGCGCGGCGGTTGTCGAGATAGGTCTTGTACTCGGCGTTCTTGACCGGCCACTTGGCGAGGAAGAACGGCGCGACGTCGACCTTCTTGCTGCCGATCACCGACAGCGAGCGACGGATCGCGTCGGTGACCTTGGCTGCGGAGATCTTCGGCGCCATCTCGGGCTTCGCCGGATTCACGACCTGGCACGCGGCGTCGATCAACTTCTTCGATTCGATGCCGAGCTGGACCTGACCACCGGGGACCAGCAGCAGGAACGCGGGCAGTCCTTCCGAGCTGGCGTCGGGAGCGGGTGCGACTTGTGCACCAGAACCTGGTGCCGGTTTGCCGGCGGCCACCTGCTGGGCTGCTGCGGACAGGAGCAGAGAACCGAACGAGAGCGACGCCAGGACGGGCGTCCGGAGCGAGTTCAGGTGCATCTTGCGGGGAGGCTTGGGGCTTGCTGGAAGCCGTGGTTGCGCGCCAGGGATCCGAGAGGGTGGCGGATCCTAGCGAGCGATCGGGGAGCGGCCACGATTGTCACCACGCCGCGGGGCGTGCCAAGCCCATGCTGCAGGTTCTTGGCCACTCCGGCGGCGTTGCCTCGCGTCAACCTGCCGCTGGCAGCGCGCTTTGCAGGGGCCGAAGCCGCGGGGCCTTTGGCGTCGATTCGTCGGCCGGCCGCGCCCGCGAGGGGCGCTTCGCTGCTGTAGCCGCGTCGCCTTCTGGTCAGAACAGCATGTCGGGCTGCGGCGCGAAGAAGCGGTAGCCAGAGCGCTCGAGCCCGTCGGCAACCAGGTGCGCCAGGTCGGGGTCGAACTGCTTGCCCGCTTGTTGCCGGAACAGCGTGACGATGTCGGCGATCGGCCAGGCTGGCTTGTAGCTGCGCTGTTCGGCCAGCGCGTCGTAGACCTCGGCCAGGACCAGGATGCGGCCGGGAAGTGCTACGTCGTCGCCGCGCAGCTTGTTGGGGTAGCCGTTGCCATCCCAGCGCTCGTGGTGCTGGTAGACCCACGTGCGCACGTTCTCGTGGCCATCGAGTTCGCGGAGCACCTCGTAGCCCATGGCGGGGTGCTTCTTCACGATCTCCATCTCGTCGTTGGTCAGCGGCCCCGGCTTGCCCAGGATGTGGTCGGGAACGCCGATCTTGCCGATGTCATGCAGCAGGGCGGCGAGTCGCAGCGAGGCGCGGTCCTCGATGCTGACGCCGCAGCGCTGGGCCAGCACGTCGGTGTAGCCGACCACGCGCGCGGCGTGGCCGCTGGTGGTCGGGTCCTTCATCTCGATCGTGCGCGGCAGCACCGACGTCAGCACCCGGTTGTCCGACTCGAGCTCGTAGTTGCGGCGCGTGAGTTCGGTTTCCTGCACGACGCGGCGGCAGGCGGCCAGCAGGGTCTGGGTGTCGACCGGCTTCACGACGAGGTCGGCGACGTGGCTGCGCAGGGCCTCCTGCGCGCCGTCGAACGACGGCTTGCCGGTCAGCATGATCACCGGCGTGTGGGGGCTCCGTTCCCGTGCGGCATCCGCGACTTGCAGGCCCAGGTC